>CAZRHR010000034.1:0-28280 GCA_964599915.1 uncultured Candidatus Competibacteraceae bacterium
CATGCCGAGGAGTTTCAAGAAAAAATTCAATCCAAAGCCCAGAATTGGGAGGCCGAAAGGATTGCGGTGATGGACTTGATTTTGATGAAAATGGCTTTGACAGAATTGGTAGATTTTCCGGGCATACCTGTAAAAGTATCCCTGAATGAGTATATAGAAATTTCCAAATCCTTTTCCACCCCAAAGAGCAATGCCTTTATCAATGGAATTTTGGATAAATTAGCGGTAAGTTTCCGGGCCGAAGGACGCATCCAAAAAACGGGTCGGGGACTTATGGACAATAAAACCAATCAAATAAACCCAACGGAGTAAACATGATGAAGTCGATGATTGCCCTTACCGGGCTCGCAGCCATCTTATGGTCTGCCGGTTGCGGAGAAAAATCCGGCAATGCCGTCTCTGCCGATGTGGTAGGAAAAACTACTGCATTGAATTTTGAAACCACCTCCTTTGATTTCGGAACCATCCAACAAGGTCAAGTGGTGGAACATGAATTTTCATTTACAAACACAGGTGAGGAAGATCTCGTGATTGGTTCAGCCAAACCTTCTTGCGGATGCACCGTTCCTGAGTATCCTCAAAAGCCTTTACGTCCAGGAGAATCCGGCGTGATTCGCGTGAAATTTGATTCCTCCGGAAAAAGCGGACCTCAAGATAAAACCGTGGAGATTTCTGCGAATACCCAGCCCAATCTACACGTTCTACACATGAAGGGGAATGTTCAAGCCCCAGAAACCACTAATTAAATTTACATGTCTTTATTACTTCAAGCCGCTCCCGCTGCAGCCCAAGACCCATTGGGTGGGTATGGAAACATTCTTTTCCTCGCCCTCATTTTTGTGGTGTTCTACTTTTTTATGATTCGCCCCCAAACCAGGAAAGCCAAAGCCCAGAAAAATTTCCGGGAAAACATTAAAAAAGGCGACCGTGTGGTAACCATTGGTGGTGTCCATGGAAAAATTGTAGATTCAGATGAAACTACCTTTATCTTGGAATTGCACGACCAACAAAAGGTAAAAGTGGAAAAAGCCGCCATTTCTATGGAATCATCCATGGCATTGGCCGACAAAAAAGCCTAAAACATGGCGGATAAACGCGAACGGGTGAGGGCCAATATGGTGGTTTATCTGGTTTGCATTGCGCTAAGCTTGGCCATTTGGACCATACAAACCCTGAGTTTACCCCAAGAGGTTGAACTCAGGGTTTCTTTTTTAAATGCCTCTGAAAATCCCGTGGTCCTAGCCAAAGGCCAGTCCATGTTAAGCGCCACCGGATTTGAATTACTGCCCTTTTGGTTCCGGTCCTTCTGGCAACCACTCGAGGTGCCTTCTTCTTCCGGCCAAATGGTTCAATCCAACATCACACCCGACCAAGCGCTGCAAGATTTGAAAGTCGCCCTTCCTGCCCATATCGAAGTGCGCCAACTGACCTTAGATTCAATGACCACGCCACCATGAGCTTGCATGTGGGAATCACCGGCGGAATAGGCGGCGGGAAATCTACCTTCGCCAATGCCTTGATGACCTTAGGTGTGCCCGTTTTTTTTGCTGATGAAGCCGCAAGAAAACTCTATGAGGAGCCTTCCTTTCTTTCTAAACTTCAAACCCTCATGCCTGGTCCTGTCCTTTTGCCCGATGGCAGCCTCAATACATCACAATTGAGCCAATGGATTTTTAAGGACACCAAACTCAAGCAGGCCCTTGAACATCTGGTTCATCCAGCCGTGGCGCAGAAGTACAAAGCTTGGAGTTTGGAACATGCACATGCCCAGATACTTGCCCGTGAAGCTGCTATACTTTACGAATCCGGCGCACATGCGAATTGTGATTTTATTGTGGTGGTTTCAGCCCCGGAAAAAGAGCGAATGGAAAGGGTAAAACGCCGCAGCGGCTTGTCTGAAATGGATATTCAGGCCAGAATGAACCACCAATGGCCCGAAGCAGAAAAAATAAGCCGTGCAGATCTTTGCTTTTACAACCTTAGGCTTCAAGATTATTTGCCCGCTGCAGAATGGTTGGTATCTTGGTTGTCTGCCAAGCATGAAGCTATAATGAAATGAAAATTTGGGCCAATCATATTCTACCCGAAGTAGATAGCGATGCCATACAACGGGAAGGCATTCCGTCGCATGCCCTCATGGAACGCGCTGGTTTCCGTTTATTTCAAGCTTGTAAGCCCATTTTAGAGCAAATCCAGCCTCGACACCTGGTGCTGTGTGCCGGAAAGGGGAACAATGGTGGAGATGCGCTGGTTTTGGCCCGTTGGCTCGCGCCCTATTGGAAAGTAACCGTGGTGATACCCGGCTTTACCAACGCTTTTTCTCCAGACATGGAACGTAACCTGCAAAGGTTAAAATCCATGGCGCATTGGTGCCACATTGAAGTTACCCATGCCGAGGGCCATTTGCCCGTAGAATTACAAGCGGATGTATGGATCGACGGCATATTTGGTACAGCCATGCAAACCTCACCAGAGGGCCCTTGGAAAAATTACATTCACTCCTTCAATGCCAAATCCGGCATGAAATGGGCCATCGATGTTCCCTCCGGATTATTGGCTGAACATCCCACCCACCCGGACGCGGTGGTTCATGTCCACCATACTTTTACCATTGACCGACCTAAATGGGCCTTGCTTTTTGATGACCATGCCAGCTTTTCAGGTCCTTTTACCATTGTTCCCTTAGATTTACCTGCCGAAACAGAAGTCCGATTTCCCGCAACCCATCATTTCCTCACACCAAATTGGGTAAGCGAATGGCTTCCCCAGCGTCCATTTTACGGGCACAAAGGTACCTTTGGACATATAGCTTGTATTGGTGGAAGTGCAGGAAAAATGGGGGCCATTGGTTTGGCCGGAATGGCCGCTTTACATGCGGGCGCAGGTTTGGCTTCCGGTGGAATCCCCCAAAGCCAAATGTCTGTTTTACAAGCCTCTTTTCCTGCCTTGATGGCATTTCCTTTGGGTGAAACTGTGGTTTCCGGGCATGGAGGTTTTCCGGAAAGCCTGAAATCCATGGTGATTGGTCCGGGCTTGGGTACCGCATTAGAAACCCGACAATGGTTAAAACAAGCCATTCCCGACCTTGATTTGCCTTTGGTTTTAGATGCCGATGCCTTAAATATTTTGGCAAATCAACCCACATGGCTTTCCTTTTTCTCGCATAACCAAGTGGTTTTAACGCCTCATCCCAAAGAATTTGACCGACTTTGCGGGCCACATCGCCATGGCATGGAAAGGTTTGCTACCGCCAAGAAAATGGCACAAAAAACGGGATTTACTTGGGTGTTGAAAGGACGTGTCACGTGGATTTTTACCCCAAATGGAGAGGCCATTGCTTCCGCTTCAGGAACGCAAGCCATGGCCACGGGCGGCTCAGGCGACCTTTTATCCGGAATCATTGGCGCACTTTTGGCAGGTGGTCTTTCTGCTGTCCGTGCGGCATGTGTAGGCGTATATGTACATGGACTTGCAGGACAAATGGCCGCGGAACGGAATGGCGATGCAGGAACCACCGCTTTAGACATCTTATCCTATATCGGCCCGGCTTTTCAACAATTACAGCAGAGCCAAGGACGTCTCATGTAATAAACCGAGGAATTCCCTGTACTTTTGCCCCATGAATGTGTTGCTGGCGGAAAAACTTACCCGTACCTATGGGGATAGAACCTTATTTTTTGAGGTGACCCTTGGTTTGGCCAAAGGAGAAAAAACAGCCTTGGTAGCCCGAAACGGCACGGGGAAAAGTACTTTATTGAAAATTCTTGCCGGCGATGAGCCCGGCGAGGGCGGAAAAGTGGTGGTGCGCGATGGGTATAGTTTGGGGTACGTCCCCCAACAGCCACCGTATCCGCCGGAATTGACCGTGAAAGAGGCACTGATGGACCCCAAAAACCCGGCGGTTCAAGCCATGGAAGCGTATCAAGCTGCTTTGGTTTCACAAAACGAGGCAGACCTGAATCGCGCCATGGAAGCCATGGAATCCGCCCAAGCTTGGTCCTTGGAGCACAGTTTAAAAGAAATTTCAGACCGACTTCGACTGCCGGATTTTTCCCGTCTTATGGGTACGCTTTCCGGTGGACAGGTGAAACGGGTCGCCTTAGCAGCCGTTTTGGTGCAACAGCCTGATATTCTCATTTTGGATGAACCCACCAACCATTTGGATATAGATATGATTGAATGGTTGGAAGCCTTTTTGGACCAACCCAACCTCACCTTGCTCATGGTCACGCACGACCGTTATTTTTTAGATGCGGTTTGCGACCGAATTGTAGAGTTAGACCAGCAGAAGTTGTACACCTACGACGGAGATTATGGTTATTTTTTAGAAAAAAAGGCAGAACGAGAAGCCGCCCAGCTAAGTGAAGTTGAACGCGCCCAAAACATCTACCGAAGGGAATTGGAGTGGGTGAGAAGAATGCCCAAAGCCAGAAGCACCAAGTCGAAAAGTCGGTTAGATGCTTTTTCGCTGATCCAGGAGAAGGCTTTTTCATTGAAAAAACAAAGAGAATTCGAGCTGAATTCAAGAATGAAGCGGATGGGCTCTAAAATTCTGGAGCTCATCAAGGTGTCTAAAAGCTTTGGTGATTTAAAATTGATGGATGGTTTCACCTATTCTTTCAGAAAAGGAGAAAGAATAGGCATTGTAGGCCCCAATGGCACAGGGAAAACCACCTTGTTGAAGATGATGCTCGGCGAATTGACGCCGGATGCAGGCAAAGTGACCCGCGGCGAAACACTTGAAATTGGTTATTATCGCCAAGAAGAACGGCATTTGCCTATGGATAAACGGGTGATTGAAGTGGTACGTGAGGTCGGCGAAATTTTTGAAAGTGACAGGTACGCCAAAGCCTCCGCTGCGCAAATGCTTCAATTGTTCGATTTTTCCAATGAACAGCAATATCAGTACATTCATCAGTTGAGCGGAGGAGAAAAGAAAAGGCTTTCCCTCATGCTGGTGATGCTCAAGCAGCCCAATTTTTTAATTCTGGATGAACCCACCAACGATTTGGATTTATTGACCCTAAAAAAGTTGGAGGATTTTTTAGAAAACTATCCAGGTTGTTTGGTCATGGTAAGTCACGACCGCCATTTCATGGACAGGTTGGCGGACCAATTGTTTGTATTTGAAGGAAAAGGGCAGGTTCGGGTTTTTGGAGGCTCCTATTCCGAATATCGGGCATGGCAGGAAGAGGAAAAAATAAAAGAAAAAGAAAGGCAGCAGCAATTGGCCAGTATGGCGCCAAAATCAGCCGGATCCCAGACTGCTGCCACCAAAGAGAAAACCAAGCTTTCCTATAAAGAAAAGCTGGAGTTTGAATCTTTGCCCGACGAAATCAGCCGACTTGAAGAGAAAAAACAAGCATTGACAGCCCAATTGGCGTCGGGGAACTTAACCCATGATCACTTGGTAGAGGTCACTACTGCACTGGCCGAAGTGTCCCACCAAATCGATGCAAAAACAGACCGCTGGCTAGTACTTTCCGAGTTGGCTGAAAGCTAAAGGTATTTGGAGTTTCGGGCTTGAGAATCTGGAATCCGCGTGGCCTCCAACTGTTTGAAAAAAAGTAGTTTTTCCTTTCTATAAATATGTTTAAAGGAGAAACTTGTCCACAATGCACCGACCAGCAAAGGCGAGAGCCACAGCATAACATCTGCCGGCCACCACTGAAAAGGCGTAGGGTAAAGCCAAAGAAAAAAAACATATACCACACCCAAAAAGAGAAAGTTGAAAGGCGACAGGGGGGTGGACATCATAAGGCCAATCCTGGTTTTGCCGTCACCTCCAGGCGCAGGAGGATGAATTTTTCCCCGTACTTTCATTCTGCGCTCCCAGGGCTTTTTTCCTTTCCGAATCGCTGTGAAACGGAATCCATCCATTCTGCCACTGTAGGGTTTGGCGCTTGGGATGGTGCGCAAAAAATACAATGGGTCATGGGCAATCAACGATTGCAGCCTTTCTTGCACCGCGGAAACGGATAAGGAAGTCTCAATTAAATAAGCACGAACCGGAATGAAACCTAAGATAATCCTTCGGTAGGCATATCGGAGCTGGTGTACATAACCCATAGGGTAAAATTACACCAATTAAGTGAAGCCACCTTACGCGTATTATCATTAATTTCGCGGTTAAAACCATTTCATTGTTTTCGACTTCCTTATTTTTTCAAGAAGATACAGGCGCTCCTTTTCCCGAGTGTAGTTTATGTACCCGTGCCCTGCAAGACGGAGTGCCTTATCAAGTGGTGAAACATTTTCGCAAATATCCTTGGGATTCGAAGCATACCTGTGACTTGGAGGCGGCCATTTGTCTGTTTTGTGCACAAGCGCAACAAAAGCGCATGTCCAAGTCTTCTTTGGACACTTTGCGTGCCTACATGGAAAAGATGGATTTGGACGCCAGGGCATCTGCTTTGGCAGAGGGACAATTAGGGGTGGAAGCGCATTTGTCTAGCTGCGCATTGCATCAAACCCCTTGTGCAGATGAAATGTCTTTTCAGTGGGAAGCGATGATGGTGGGTTCAGAACTTATGACCATGGGTGGTTTGCCTTTGGCATTGGGCGAAAAAGCATTAGAGGAAATCCATGAGGCTTTAAGTCCGGAAACCAAAGAAGTCCTGGACGACCTGCAAGGAAGTTTGTTTTCTGGTCCACCGGAATTTCGGGATTTGTTTAAACCCGTGTGGGTCTGATGGCTTGGTGGTCCTTTTTCTCCCCTGTTTTTTGGCTTTGGTTGCTGGTCTTTTCAAGTTTAGCCTATGCCTTTCCCTTGTTGCCCATGGGGAAAAACAGCCGGTGGTGGTCGCTTGGATTTTTTCTGCTAAAAGTGGCAGGCGCCATGGTGGTTTGGTATATCTACACTTTCTATTATCCCGACTTATCAAAGGCCGATATCTATCGTTTTTTTTATGATGGCATCACCTTGCATGGTTTTGCCGAAACTCAACCCGGTTTGTTTTTACAAAACATGGCAGGTTTGGGTAGTGACTTTGAACATCATGGCCGCTATTTTGATCACATGGCCAATTGGGTACACCCACATGGTAATACCATGTACAATGACAATAGATTAGTGATTCGCTTTCATGCCGTTATCGCTTTTTTTACGGACCACCAAATGACCACGCATAGTCTGTGGTTTGCCTTTATAGGTTGGTTGGGAACGGGCTGGCTGGCACGCGCCACAGGTTCGTTTTTTGAAGTAGCCTCCAGCAAAGTGGTGCTTCCCTTGTTTTTAATTCCCGGATTGGCCCTTTGGGTTGGCCCGCCCTTAAAAGAGACTTTATTGGTTTTATTTGCTGCCTTCTTGTTTCATGGATTCGCCAGATTAAAGGAACGGCCTTTAAATATTTGGGGCTGGATAAGCATTGGCATGGCTACATGGCTTTTAATCCTCACTAAATTTTATGTGGCTGCTTTACTTCTTCCCACTACGGCCCTTTTCATGGTCAGCTTGTGGATCAAACGTCCTGCATTCTATTTTCCCCTGTTGGGTGGTCTTTTGGTCATGGTAGCTGTACTGGATGCTTTTTTGCCCGGGATAGACTTGGTCCATTCCATTCAATTTAAGCAGGAGAATTTTTTAAACCTTGCCTTAAGTGAGCATAGCGGCTCTCTGGTGCAGGATACGTATTTAGAAAATAGTTTGGTGGGACTTGTAAAGGCCTTACCGGAGGCTTGGATCAATGCTTTTTTTGAGCCGTTGCCCATGCGCTGGTCTTGGTTGAACCTACCCGCGTTAGGAGATAATCTATGGTTTTGGGGCTTTATAGTGTGGGGCAGTATACAAGCACCCAAGGCATGGAAAAGCCCGTTGTTGTGGTATATGCTCACCATGGCTCTTTTGTTTTTTGCCATTTTGGGTTGGACCACGCCAGTGTTGGGGGCGCTTTTTCGGTACAAGGTTCCCTTATGGTTTGTGGTGGCGCCTGTATTAATGAAGTGGGTTTATACAAGGGATTTAACATTAGGGAAATAAGGTTGCCATAGATTTAGGTTATTTTTGGCTACCTCCAAAATCCCATTTTCCATGGACATCACAGCCGCAGTTGCGCAACAATTAGGGCTCTCGGAAAACGAGTTTCAACTGATCATTGACTACCTTGGCCGTACGCCTAATTTTACAGAGCTCTGTGCCTTTTCAGGGATGTGGAGTGAGCACTGCTCATATAAAAACTCTATTCGATGGCTGAAAACGTTACCCAGAACTGGGCCCAAACTTTTGGCGGCTGCCGGAGAAGAAAATGCCGGTTTGGTGGACATTGGCCAAGGATGGGCCTGTGCATTTAAAATGGAGTCACATAACCATCCCTCCGCCATAGAGCCTTATCAGGGAGCTGCTACAGGGGTTGGGGGAATTAACCGCGATATATTTACCATGGGTGCGCGTCCTGTGGCACAATTGAACGCGTTATTTTTTGGAGAAATTACCGCCCCAAGAACCCAGTGGGTCATGGATGGAGTGGTTCGGGGAATTGGCGATTATGGAAATGCTTTTGGCGTGCCTGTAGTGGCTGGCCAAACCTATTTTGATGAAGCCTATCACCAAAACCCATTGGTCAACGCCATGTCAGTGGGCATTGTCCAGGTAGACCAGTGTTTAAGTGCAAAAGCCTCAGGCATTGGAAACCCCGTATACATTGTAGGAGCTTACACAGGTAGAGATGGCGTGCATGGTGCTTCTTTTGCTTCCGGTGATTTAACGGAAGATTCTGCCAAAGATTTACCAAGTGTTCAGGTAGGCGACCCGTTTATGGAAAAATGCCTCATGGAAGCCACCTTGGAAGCCATTCCCACCAAAGCCATTGTAGGGATTCAAGATATGGGCGCCGCAGGCATCATTTGTTCCACCAGCGAAATGTCTGCACGGGGTGAAGTAGGAATGGATATTCAGTTGGATTTAGTTCCTACCCGCCAAGACGATTTACAACCCTATGAACTTCTATTGAGTGAAAGCCAAGAACGCATGTTGGTGGTGGTAGACGCACAAAAAACCGAAGCATTTGAAGCTGTTTTTGCTAAATGGGAAGTCCCATGCAAGGCCATTGGAAAAGTAACAGAAGGTGGATTATTGCGTTTTTATTTTAGGGAAGAAAAGGTGGCAGAAATTCCAGCAGAAACTTTGGTTTTGGGTGGGAAAGCCCCGCAATATGAAAGAGCATTTAGCGAACCCGACTATGTAAAAGCGACCAAAACCTTTAATCCAACTGCCCTAGCTGTGCCCAAAGATTTGTATGAGGTGGCCCGAAAGCTATTGGCACATCCACAGTTGGCCAGTAAAAGAAACATTTACAGGCAATATGACCAGATGGTAGGTGTGGGGACGCTCAGCGCATACACGCCTGCGGATGCCGGAGTGGTAAGCATTCCAGGCACAGAAACCGCATTGGCCATGACCGTGGATGTCAATCCACACTATGTGTATGCACATCCTGAATGGGGAACAGAAATCGCTGTGGCCGAAGCGGCCCGCAACCTTGTGTGTTCAGGTGCAAAACCTTTGGCCGTGACCAATTGCTTGAATTTTGGAAATCCCCATGATCCTGAGGCCTATTGGCAGTTTGTAGGCAGCATCAAAGGACTTTCTAATGGCTGCAGATTTTTTGAAACACCGGTTACGGGTGGAAATGTGAGTTTTTACAACCAGTTTACCTCCGAAGGAAAAACATATCCGGTGCTACCCACACCAAGCATTGGAATGATTGGTTTAATGGAGCATTTGTCGCATTTCACCGGGCTTGGTTTTCAAAGCCCCGGCGATTTGGTCTTGGTCCTTGGTGAAATAACCTCCTGCATACAATCTTCTTTGTATCTAAAAGTTTGTCATCACGCGCCATTGAGCCCACCGCCTTATTACAACAGGGTTAAAGAAAAAGCCTTGCATACGGCTTTGTTGGGTGCCATTCGAAAAGGGTATGTAAAAAGTGCCCATGATGTAAGCGAAGGCGGATTGTTTTTTTCTTTAATCGAGTCTTTACGTGTCCATGGACTTGGAGGTGATTTTTACTCGGCAGACCAAGTTCGTGCCGATGCCTTTTGGTTTGGGGAAGGACAAGGGCGCGTAATTATTAGTGTAGACCCCAAATTGGAGTACCAAGTTGTGGAGTGGTTTACAAAACAACAGGTGCCGGTTTACTATCTAGGAAAAGTGCATGACGGACAGGTTAGGATTGATGGGAAAGATTGGGGAATAATAGAAGATTGGAGCGCAAGTGATTTGAACTTCTAAGCGATTTACTTCTAAAATTTGATTTTTGTGAGATTATCAATTTCTCACAGAGGGTACTTTTTTGTGCTCATTATTTTGCAGAATTTAAAACATGAAAAAGGTATGTTTTCATACTTTATTTATAACTTTACCCTATGGCAAAACACCTTCCCAAAGAATTGACCTTTTGTTTCAACGTGAAGACCGCGTGGCATGCCATCATGAAAATGTACAATACCATGGGCATAGATCATGATTTATCCGCTTCCTCCGGTTTTATTTTGTTGAATATTGATCCCAAGCAAGGAACCCCTGTTACCCATATAGGTCCAGCCATTGGGATGGAGCCTAAAGGATTAACCCGAACGCTTAAAAGTTTTGAGGAAAAGGGTTGGATTACGCGTGAAGCAGATAAGCAAGACAAGCGCATGGTGCGTGTTTTTTTAACTGAAAAGGGAAAGCGTAAGCGCGCCATTTCAAGAGAATCTGTAAAACAGTTCAATGAAGCCCTCTATCAACACATACCCGAAGAAGATATTGAGGCATTTTTCAGGGTCATTCATATCCTAAAAAATCAAACCCGCCAAGTTTCGTCTGATTTTGTTTCTACATCACTACAAACCCAACTATAATGTCTTACCAAAAGCCATATCGCCATATTCGAAAAGCCGCCGTTTTAGGCTCCGGAGTCATGGGTTCGCAAATTGCGCTCCATTTGGCCAACATTGGAGTGGAAGTATTATTACTGGACCGAATTCCCAATGACCTTTTGCCTGAAGAAGTATCTGCAGGAAAAACGTTATCCGACCGTTCGGTAAGAAACCGTATCGTGCAGCAATCGTTTCAGGCCGCTATAAAATTAAGTCCTGACCCGCTTTACCATGCCAGCTTTTCGAACCGCGTACGCCTCGGCAACCTTGAGGATGACCTTCCAAGCATTTCAGAAGTCGATTGGATCATTGAAGTCGTGGTGGAGCGGCTAGACATTAAACAACAGGTATTTGCCAACATCGAGCAATTTAGAAAACCAGGAACCCTTGTGTCTTCAAATACCTCCGGAATTCCCATTGAAGACTTAATTCAAGGTCGCTCCGAAGATTTTGCCGCCCATTTTTTGGGAACCCACTTTTTTAATCCACCCCGCTATTTGAAATTGTTGGAGGTGATTCCTTCCTCCAAGACCAAACCTGAGGTAGTGGAGTTCTTTCTGCATTACGGGGAAAAGTTTCTTGGAAAAACCACCGTCCTCTGTAAAGATACTCCAGCATTTATAGCCAACCGCATTGGGGTCTTTTCTATCATGAGTTTGTTTCATATGATGGAAAGCACCAACCTTTCTATTACTGACATTGATCGCCTCACCGGGCCTGTATTGGGTCGCCCAAAATCTGCTACGTTTCGCACCGCCGATGTGGTGGGTTTAGATACGCTTGTGAACGTAGCCAAAGGACTTCAAGCCCATTTAAAAACGGACGAGGCCGCAGCTATATTCCAACTTCCCGGCTTTCTACAAACCATGGTGGAAAAAGGGTGGTTAGGACAAAAGTCAGGACAAGGCTTTTACAAAAAAGTACAGCTACCCGAGGGAGGCTCCGACATCTTTGCCCTGAACCTGAAAACCATGGATTATGAGCCACAAGTAAAAAGTAAGTTTGCTACCCTAGAAGCCGCAAAACCCATTGAAAATCTGGCTCAGCGGTTCAAAGTGCTGGTGGCGGGAAAAGATGAGGCCGCAGACTTTTACCGCAAATCATTTTATGCTTTATTTCAATACGCAGCCAATAGAGTCCCTGAAATTTCAGACAACCTTTCTCGCATAGATGAGGCCTTGAAAGCAGGATTCGGTTGGGCGCTCGGTCCATTTGAAAGTTGGGATGCCTTAGGATGGGGAGATACCCTTTCTGCCATGACGGAAGCCGGCTTGCACCTACCGGAATGGGTGCATCAAATGCAAAAAAATGGCCATCGCAGTTTCTATCGAATTAAAAATGGCTTAAAAGAAGTATATCACCCGGCTAAAGGGAAATATGAAGCGATGGAAGGTCGTGAAGGATTTATTATACTTTCAGACTTAACGGAGCGGAAAGTTTGGGGAAATGCAGGAACGACCCTCACCGACATTGGCGATGGCGTACTCAACCTGGCCTTTCATACCAAAATGAATTCTATTGGTTCCGAAGTCATTGCAGGTATTCATAAAGCCATTCAAGTGGCCGAAGAGGAAGGTTGGCGCGGGGTGGTGCTGGCCAACGAAGGCGAACATTTTAGTGCCGGTGCCAACCTGGCACTCATACTTATGCTCGCTATTGAACAGGAATGGGATGAATTGAATTTTGCGGTAAAAGCTTTTCAACAAGCCACCATGCGTATTCGCTACTCCGATGTGCCGGTGGTTGTTGCACCGCACGGCCTTACCTTGGGTGGAGGATGCGAAATCTGTCTTCATGCAGACGCCGTAGTGGCGCATGCGGAAACCTACATCGGTTTGGTGGAAGTGGGGGTGGGTGTAATCCCCGGTGGCGGTGGAACCAAAGAGTTTGCCTTGAGAACCTCCGATGAGATGAAGGAAGGTGATATCCGTATTAATGCCTTGCGCAACCGCTTCCTTACCATCGGGATGGCCAAAGTAGCCACTTCTGCCCACCAAGCTTTTGACCTTGGTATTTTTAGAAAAGGAATTGATAAAGTGGTTCCAAGCAGATGGCGTCAGCTGGCAGAAGCCAAAGCAGAAGTCATTCGTTTGTTCGATGCAGGGTACACCCGACCTATTCAACGACAAGATATTCAAGTGCTCGGTAATGAAGGCATGGGGATCGTTTATGCCGGTGCCAACGCCATGTATGCCGGACATTATATCTCCAGTCACGATAAACTCATTTCCGAAAAACTTGGAAATGTGCTTTGTGGGGGACCATTATCCGAAAAATCTTTGGTCTCGGAGCAATATTTGTTGGATTTGGAAAGAGAAGCATTTCTCTCCTTGTTGGGTACAAAGCCAACGTTGGAAAGAATTCAGCACATGTTAAAGACAGGAAAACCCCTAAGAAACTAAAAGTTTGGCCATGCAAACAGCATATATCATTACAGGATATCGCACTGCCGTAGGAAAAGCTCCTAAAGGTGGTTTGCGATTTACACGTCCGGACGAATTAGCCGTTCAGGTCATCCAGCAGATTCTAAAAGAAATACCACAACTGGATCCCGCTACCATCGAAGATGTCATTGTGGGCAATGCCACACCGGAGGCGGAGCAGGGATTAAACATTGGACGCATGGTTTCGCTGATGGCCTTGGGTACCGATCAGGTGCCAGGTCTTACCATCAACCGGTATTGCGCGTCCGGTTTAGAAACCATTGCCATGGCAGTTGCCAAAATTCAATCCGGAATGGCGCATTGCATCCTTGCCGGTGGCGTGGAATCCATGAGCCCCATTCCTTTTGGTGGATGGCGCATTGTGCCCCGTGCTGAAACCGCCAAGGATCATCCCACTTGGTATTGGGGGATGGGTTTAACGGCGGAGGAAGTAGCCAGAAAGTATCAGGTAAGTAGAGAAGACCAAGACCGGTTTGCACTTTTATCTCACCAACGCGCCACGGCGGCTATTGCCGCAGGAAAATTTAAAAATGAAATTGTGCCCGTGGAAGTGGTTCGCCATTTCGTGGAAAATGGTAAGAAGAAACAGGAGACCTATGTGGTAGACACAGACGAAGGTCCACGAGCCGATACCAGTTTGGAAGCCTTGGCCCGCCTTAAGCCCGTTTTCGACGCGAAAGGAACCGTGACCGCCGGAAATGCTTCACAAACTTCAGATGGAGCCGCTTTTGTTTTGGTGATGTCCGAACAACGCATGAAAGACCTGGGTCTTTTGCCTAAAGCCCGGTTGGTTTCCTATGCTACAGTGGGGCTCGATCCAGCCATCATGGGCGTGGGACCGGTGTACGCCATCCCCAAAGCGTTACACATGGCTGGATTGGGATTAGGACAAATAGATTTCATTGAATTAAATGAAGCATTTGCATCACAAAGCCTTGCCATTCAGCGTGAATTGGGCCTGAACCCCGAAACGTTAAATGTGAATGGGGGCGCTATTGCCCTTGGGCATCCTCTGGGTTGCACAGGAGCCAAACTTACCGTTCAAGCCATGGCGGAAATGGCACGTAGAAAAGCAAAATATAGCATGGTGACCATGTGCGTGGGTACAGGTCAGGGTGCAGCTGGAATATTTGAAAACCTTCAATAAAATCATCTTATGAACACAGCTTCGCAAGCATTAAAAGGAGGAGAATGGTTGATTAAAACCACTTCTTGGAACCAGGTTTTTACACCGGAAGATTTTGATGAGGAGCAACAGATGATTGCCCAAACCTGTCAGGATTTTCTTGAAACAGAGGTATGGCCACGTCTGGAAGAAATAGATAGCATGACCCAACCGGAACTCATGCCATCTTTATTGGATAAAGCAGGTGAACTAGGACTTTTAGGGGTTTCTGTACCCGAGGCCTACGGAGGTTTTGGCAAAAACTTCAACACCGCCATGAAGGTGGCAGAAGTAACTGGAGCAGGGTATTCCTTTGCCGTGGCCTTATCTGCCCACACAGGCATTGGCACTTTGCCTATCCTGCTGTATGGCAATGAAGCACAAAAACAAAAGTATGTGCCATCGCTTGCCAGTGGGGTTTGGAAGGCCAGTTATTGTCTTACCGAACCCGGCTCCGGCTCCGATGCCAATTCCGGAAAAACCAAAGCCGTTCTTAACGCAGATGGTACTCATTATCTGATATCAGGGCAGAAAATGTGGATTACCAATGGCGGTTTTGCAGACGTATTCATTGTGTTTGCTAAAATTGACCAAGATGAAAATCTTTCTGCCTTTATCGTTGAAAAATCTTTTGGGAACATTCGTTTGAATCCCGAAGAGAAGAAAATGGGCATCAAAGGAAGCAGCACCCGACAAGTATTTTTCGAGGATACACCCGTGCCGGTTGAAAACCTGTTAAGTACCCGTGGCAATGGGTTTAAAATTGCTGTCAATATTCTGAATATAGGTCGCATTAAATTGGCTGCTGCTGCCATTGGTGCAAGTAAAATGACCATTTCCAAATCCGTGCAGTATGCCAATGAACGGCAACAATTTGGGCGTTCCATTAGTAAATATGGCGCCATTCGGTACAAATTGGCCGAACAGGTTATTCGAACCTATGCCAGTGAATCAGCGGCTTACCGTGCAGGCCAAAACATCGAAGATGCCATTGATGGGTATAAAGCGGCGGGCATGGACCCACAGCAGGCGGAATTGAAAGGTGTTGAGCAATTTGCCATCGAATGTGCGATGTTGAAGGTGCATGGGTCTGAAACCTTGGATTATGTCGTGGATGAAGGGGTTCAAATTTATGGCGGCATGGGCTATTCTGCGGAAGCGCCTATGGATCGTGCCTATAGGGACAGCCGCATTAACCGCATTTTTGAAGGTACCAATGAAATCAACCGCATGCTCACTGTGGATATGATTTTAAAACGGGCCATGAAAGGTGAGTTAGATTTAATGGGACCTGCATCCGCTGTCGCCTCTGATCTTATGGCCATTCCAGATTTCAATGTGCCGGATGCGTATGCACCCTTTGAAAAGGAACACCAGGCCATTGCCAAATTTAAGAAGGCCATTCTCATGGTGGCAGGGGCTGCCGTCCAGAAACTCATGATGCAATTGGCCAAAGAGCAAGAAATCCTCATGGACATTGCCGATATGGCCATTCAAACCTACGTGGCGGAAAGCACTTTGCTGCGGGTGGAAAAAACATTTCACACCAAAGGAGAGGCCGCCTCAGCCATCCCGCAACAAATTTTGCAGGTTTTAATGAATGATACCGCCGATCGGCTTTGGATTTCGGGGAAAAATGCCCTTCAAAGTTTTGCCGAAGGCGATGAACTACGGATGATGATGATGGGACTAAAGCGATTCACCAAACTTGACCCAATAAACACCAAAATGGCGCGACAGGCCATCGCCCAAAAACTCATCGAAGAAAACAGGTATTTTTTGTAAGTGTTAATGGAATAGGGAAAAGTCCTCCAGATTAAAATCTAGGAGGACTTTTTTATGACATGTGGACATCCGAATCCAATGCTTTATTCAATAAAAATTTCAATTAAACGACGGCACCGCTGAATATCCTCCCCAAATAGAGTAGGGGGGACCTAGACTTTTCATTTTATCCATCCACATGCGGGCATACTTCGGTTGTTGCCATAACACGGATGGGTTTTCCTCCGCTACAATCCAAGACTTTTCTTGGATTTCATCCTCCAACTGTCCGGCACTCCAACCTGTATAGCCCACAAAAAATTTGATGTTTTGCTGGGTTAAATCGCCACTTTCCATGGCCGCCAGCAAACTATTGAAATCACCACCCAACCGAAGGTCATCCACAATCTTTTGACCACCAGGTATCTGGTCACCAAGGCTGTGAATATAAAAAAGTGAATCTGTATTCACCGGTCCACCATAATACACTGGAAAATAACTGTTTATGGATTCTTTGATCAGTTGATTTAACTCAAAGGCCATTTGCTTCTGGAGCATAAAACCTACACTGCCTGTGTCGTTATGCAAAGCCAAATAAACCACGGATCTGCGAAATGGAGGTTCATCCAAAAAGGGATCCGCATATAAATATGTACCTGATTTCAACAGGGTGATATCATGCAACACAATAGAATTACCTTTGCAAGGTTAACTTAGGTACTACAAATTTAATACAGTACAGGCATGAAAGGGCGATTTTATCTGGTATTTTCCTTTATTTTCTTTTTTTTAGTCCTAAATAGCCAAAGCACAGATACATTAATTTTTGATGCAAATGGAAAACTTGCGGCAAAGGGGCCATGGAGCCAAGGACAAAAAGAAGGATTTTGGCAAGAGTTTTTTCCCTCTGGTCGGCTGGCCGCTGAAGGCCAATTTAAAGCAGGCATAAAGGTTGGCACTTGGACCAACTATTTTGAAACGGGACAAGTGGCCGGAGAGCTTTCTTTTGATAAAGGTACTTCTGTGCTGTACGACGTTTCCGGAGCCATTCAAGCCCGTGGAACCGCGGCCGAAACCAAAAAGCGAGCCAGTTGGGAAACCTATTATAAATCCGGAGTACTGAAAAGTAAAAAATCTTGGTATAAAGGACAACCTCATGGGGCTTGGATGACTTGGTACCCCAACGGTAAAAAGGCATCTCTTCAGGTATTTCAATCCGGTAAACCTATAAAAACATGGAAAGAGTGGGCGCCTTCCGGAACCGTCACCTTCGTAGGAAGCTATGCCGATGGAAAACCCAAAGGCGTGTTTACATATTACTATGATACAGGAGAAAAACGCATGGAAACCGACCATGCAGCACAGAAAATTAAAGCTTGGTACCGTGATGGAAAACTGGCCATGGAAGGCGAAGGAACCTTAACCCAGCCCACAGGGAAATGGACTTGGTATCATGGAAATGGAAAATGGTCGAAAAAAGGACAGTATGCGGATTTACTTCCCGATGGCAAATGGCAGGAGCAGTGGCCCAATGGAAAGAAAAAAAGTACTACCACCTTTATCAAAGGAAGGCCAACAGGAACCTGCAATGCTTGGTTTGAAAATGGTACGCCGGATTCTTTGACTTCCTACGAAACCCCAGATTTGCCTACAGGACTTTGGGAATGGTATTGGGAAAACGGTAATAAAAAGAAAGAATGGCAGGCCGATTCTGGCCGTGTTACCACTTGGTACTTCGATGGTGCCAAAGAGTCCGAGGGTGGTTTAGTTCAAAATCAAAAACATGGGGCTTGGACCTTTTGGTACGAAAACGGACAAATCCATGAACAAGCCCATTATCAAATGAATCAACCTCATGGAAGCTACCAAAGTTTTACACCGGCCGGGGAAAAAGAACATGTGCGAAACTATCATTTAGGCAAACCCCATGGCGGTTGGATAACCTTTTACCATACCGGAGATACGGCCCAAGTGGGACAATATCAACATGGAGAAAAAGTAGGACGGTGGCGACAATTTTACCCGGACCGCAAACCACAGGCTTTTATCTCTTACCAAGGGGATTCTTCCTTTTTCTTTCATCCCAATGGCCAGAAAATGGAAGTAGGTGTGTACCGGCAAGGTAAACGTCATGGACTTTGGACGTCTTTCTTTGCAAGCGGCGTAAAACGAGACCAAGGAGCATTTCTGGCAGATTCTATGCATGGAGAATGGATAAGTTGGTACCCTTCTGGCACCTTACAAACCATTTCTCATTTTGAGCAAGGCACCAAGACCGGAACCTGGGAATGGTACCATCCCAATGAAAAGCTGGACATGAGCGGTCAGTTTTACAACGGATTACAACATGGTTTATGGAAGCAATATCATCCCAACGGACAGCTGCATTATGAAGGTTATTATAAAGAAGGAAAAAGAGATAGTCTTTGGAAATATTATTATGAGAATGGTGCCCTATGGAAAACGGGACAATTTCTATCCGATGAAAAATCGGGTCAATGGACTTATTATTATGAGGAAGGCCAAGTGGAACATACTGGAACATTTTTACACGGAAAAGAACATGGTGATTTTGTTTCTTATTATCCCAATGGTAAACCCAAAGACCAGGGACGCTTTTCTATGGGCATCATGGATGGATTTTGGGAAGGCTTCGCATTTGGCGGACGGCCTACTTACAAAGGTTTGTACCGTAACGGAGCGCGGGAAGGCGAGTGGATTTGGTACCATGACTTGGGGAACCCAAGGGAAATAGTCCATTTTCAGAAAGGAATGCGCCACGGGCCAACCAAAGTGTTTCATCGGGATGGCACCATTGAGCAACAAGGGCAATATGCCCAAGACAAGGAAGTGGGCACTTGGATTTTCAGAATGCCTACAGGTGTTCCAGGGGGGAAATACACCAAAAAGAAGGGAGTCTTCCATGGTGCATATATTCAATATCATCCCAATGGGGTTCCCCGGATTACGGGCAAATACCAAAATGGAAAAAAACACGGCACTTGGACATTTTTAACTGCGGATGGCCAATTACTCATGCGGATTTATTACAAAAAGGGCATAGAAGTGGGCCGTGAAGACCCCAGAAAGGGCAAGTAACGGTCATGGCTGAGTGTGAACGGAATATTCGATACCTTTATTTATTTTTTGAGCCAATTGTCTGTTGGATAATGTTTTATCTAGGGATTCAGGTGAAGGCCCCAAACCTCGTTTTTTTTGCTAATCATTTATGATTTGAGGCCACTTTAAAAAGTATCCGGGGTGGTTTACTATGGTAGTTGTGAAAAAGAATGAGGGATGTCCTCATACCATGTAAAAAACCACTTTTCAATTCTTACCCAAATTTAGGGTAGTTGTAACCAATGGTGTGAATTCATACCGTATTGATTATTAGAAATCTATTGAAAAAAGTCTTTGGTTTTAAAGGGATAGGTGAACATTTTGTAGGATATAAAGGTGCCTAAAAGGATGAAAGATTCACCAAAAAATAGGAGAAGGAAACACGGATAGAAATATATAACTTGCGCCCTGAAACGGTTTTTTTGGGATATGGATGTTTCTACTGATGCTATGGTGTACGCGCCATCGGAGTTAATTTTAAATGAAGACGGGTCGGTATACCACCTGCGTCTTCGTCCAGAGGACTTGGCAGACACTATTGTCATGGTAGGTGACCCAGAGCGGGTTCCTCAAGTGTCTAAGTATTTTGACAAGGTTGAACTTGAGGTAAGCAGCCGTGAGTTTGTTACCCATACAGGATACATTGGCCAAAAGCGCATTACGTGTATTTCCCACGGTATCGGATGCGACAACATTGACATAGTGCTCAATGAGTTGGACGCCTTGGCAGCCATAGACTTGGAAAACCGAACCAATGCAGAAAATCCTCGCGTACTGGATATGGTGCGCATTGGTACCACAGGGTCTTTGCACCCCGACCTACCGGTGGACAGTTGGGTTGCATCTTCTTGGGCCATTGGTTTGGACGGCCTGTTAAACTATTATCCTTATGAGCAGAATGCGGAACAGCAATCCATGCTTGAAGCCTTTTTGCAACATACAGGATTGTCCGGCGAGTTGGCCCGTCCTTATGCTTTTAAAGCCACGGAATCACTCATTGCCAAGTTTACAGACCGTTGTTTTCCAGGTATCACACTTACTGCTCCAGGATTTTATGCGCCTCAGGGTCGCATGCTACGCATGGGTGTTAAGTTTGACCAGTTAAATGACAAATACGCTACTTTCCGCCATGCGGGTGAAGTCGTAACCAATTTCGAAATGGAAACCTCTGCCATTTATGGCTTGGGCACTTTAGGCGGACACAGGGTAACTACGGTTTGCGCTGTCATCGCCAATCGTCTTCGCAAAGAATATTCAAAAAATGCGCATACTTCGGTGGATGGATTGATTAAATTCGTTCTCGAAAGGGTTTCGCATGAATAACCGATCTACGGATCAATCAGACACCATGCTGGAAGGGGCAACTTTACCCCTGATGGAGCATTTTTATACCTTGCAAGGTGAAGGCCATCATGCGGGATCGGCCGCCTATTTCCTTCGCTTAGGCGGATGCGACGTGGGTTGCCGTTGGTGCGACGTAAAAGAAAGTTGGGATGGAGCCAAACATCCCATAGTCGCAGTGGACCAAATGCTCCTTTGGATTAATGCCTCAGGCGCAAAAAACGTCGTTATCACCGGAGGTGAGCCCACCATGCATAACTTAAGCGCATTGATCACCGCGCTTCGTGCCGCCGGAAAAGCAGTATGGATGGAAACCGCCGGAACATCCCCCATGACCATGAAGCCCGATTGGGTTTGTCTGTCTCCCAAAAAATTTAAAGCCCCTCGTGCAGAATGGCTTGAAGTCGCCGATGAATTCAAATTGGTCGTTTTTCATCCCTCCGATTTAGCATGGGCACAGCAATTTCTATCGCTCCTTCCCGTTCATTGTAAAAAATTTGTCCAACCAGAATGGGAAAAAAGGGAACAGATTTTGCCTCTTTTGATTGAATGGGTAAAATCTCATCCGGATTGGCGGCTTTCTTTACAAACACATAAATACTTAGATATCCCATGAAAATCTTAATCGCAATCTTTTGTTTCGTTGGTTTTAGTGGGGTGATGGCGCAAGGCAAAGTACCGGGCAAGGCACAGAAATTGTTCGACCAAGCCCAGCTATATTTCGAAAGACAACAGTTTAAAGAAGCCGAAGAAACGGTTTCGCAGGCCATTGAAGTTTTTCCTAGCTACAATGAGGCACGCCTAATGCGCGCAGAATTATTGGCCATGAGAAGTGCCTTTGATTTGGCCATTGTTGATGTAGAGACGGTTGTAAATGGCCCGGATTCAACCGCATTTGCCAGAACCTTGGGCGCGTTGGCCAATTTATATCGTGAAGCCCTTCGGTTTAAAGACGCTGTAGGTGTTTATGAACGCATTTTAAGAACCAGAACCCTTTCAGAAGAAACAAAAGCCGGTATCCTTCAACGGATTTCAGACTTGAAAGCCAGTGAGGCCATCGTGAGTAAACCGGTTCCTTTTACCCCGGTAAACCTTGGCCCGGAAGTCAATTCAGAGTTTTCTGAATACCATCCAACCCTTACGGTGGATGGGCGCGAAATGATTTATACCGTCATGCGCCCAGCCAAAGGCGGCTGCATAAGGGGAGATAGCCGTATGGAAGAAGATTTTTACATGGTCGTAAAAACGGAAACCGGGTACGGCAGACGCCAGCCACTTCCTGCACCCATTAACACGGCGTGTAATGAAGGCGCCGGCTGTTTTTCGCCCGATGGACGTTACTTTTTCTTTGCGGCAGACAAAGGAGAGGTCACCGGAATGGACATCTACATGGCCGAAAGAATCAATGGTGTTTGGACCGAACCCAAAAGTCTTGGCGAACCTGTAAATTCACGATTTTGGGAATCGCAACCCACCTTCTCTTCCGATGGCAGAACCCTTTTCTTTGTATCGAAGCGTCCCGGTGGGCTGGGGCAGGAAGATATCTATCAATCTACTTGGCAAGCCGATGGTTCCTGGTCTGAACCGGTCAATCTTGGACCCACTATCAACACAAAGGGTCGGGATTTTTCACCTTCCATTCATGCCGATGGCGTTACCCTTTATTTTGCTTCAGATGGGCATCCGGGTGTTGGTGGCGCAGATTTATTCATGACCCAATGGGCACCCGATGGCACGTTTTCCACACCGAAAAACCTTGGTTATCCCATCAATTCTACCGGCGATGAAAGATTGATTTTGGTTGCTGCCGATGGAAAAACAGCTTATTATGCCTCGGATGGAATGAAGGGCATAGGCCGTTTTGATTTGTATTTTTTCGATATGCCTCAAGCCGTTAGGCCTTCACCCGTTACTTGGTTTCAAGGAAAAGTGCTCGATGGTGCTACTGTTCTTAAGGCCCGACTTGAGCTTATTGACCTGACCACAAATACCACTGTAGCCAGCACCTATGCCGATCCCAAAACCGGAACTTTTCTTATGCCTTTGATGACAGGGAAACCTTATGCTTTACACATTTCTCACCCAGGCTATTTATTCCATTCCGAGCATATCTCTTTAGATCAGCCTAAAGCAGAAGAACGCAATTTCAAGCTTGCTCCCATTAAACCTAGTACAGAAATTGTTTTGCGAAACGTTTTTTTCGATACCGATAAATCCGAGTTGAAGCCTGAATCACAAGCCGAGTTGCTGCGTTTGGTTAAACTATTACAGGACAATCCTACTTTAGTTATCGAAGTACAAGGACATACGGATAATCGAGGTGCCAAGTCCCACAACTTGACCCTTTCTAGCCAACGGGCACAATCTGTCGTTGGGTTCCTGGTTCAGCGTGGCATTGCTGCCCAAAGGCTTCAACCCAAGGGATATGGCGATGAACAACCTATCGCCACCAATGAAACCGAAGAAGGACGGGCACAAAACCGTAGAACCCAAATCCGAATCATTCGATAAAACGTATCTTTGTTTAAATTTTTCAATCATGCGCGCCTACTTATCCAAGCTTAGAAAAGATTATCAGAAAATGTCACTCACAGAAGAGGAGGCATTGGCTGATCCAATCAATCAATTGGAATCGTGGATTGCAGATGCGGCCAATAACCATGTGTCTGAGCCGAATGCCTTTTCACTAAGCACCGTAGACGCAGAAGGAAAGCCACATGCGCGCATTGTACTTTTGAGAAATTTGCAGGCCGATGGGTTGGTGTTTTATTCCAATTATCAAAGTGCAAAAGCCCGCCAATTGGACCAAAATCCACATGTATCCATCAACTTTTTTTGGGTAGATATGGAACGGCAGGTGCGCATTGAGGGCGTGGCGAAAAAATTATCGGTGGTGGCTTCCAATGAATATTTTCAGAGTCGCCCAAGGCTGAATCAAATTGCTGCATGGGCTAGTCCGCAGTCAGAAGAAGTGACTTCCCGTGAGGCGTTAGATGACATGGTGAAGGCCATCGAGGAAAAATTTAAAGGTGTTGAGGTGATTGAAAAGCCACCCTTTTGGGGAGGTTATAAAGTTGAGCCCACCTATTTTGAATTTTGGCAGGGCCGTCCCGGTCGATTACATGACCGAATTGCTTATAGAAAGAATGGTTCAAACTGGGAAAAAGTTAGGCTCGCGCCATAGGCTTATAGGGTTTCTGCCGTTTTCCCTTCACATTTAATTTCTTCTGCCCCCGCGCCGATATTTATCGGGAGGTGGAAGGGTAGTGTTGCTCCGTACACCCGGCTTGAGCCCTCCATTCAATACCTCCAGTATGGCTTTTTTCACCTCTGCAATCTTTAAAATGGGCACCATCCAACCTGGGTCAAAGACCACCAAACCTTTTCCTTCTACCCTTTCTTTCAAATGATAAAGCGGGCCGGACAACCCGACACGTGGCAATTGTTCTACAGAAAATCGACGTATCGTTTTTTCCTTTTCCTGAATCTCAATGGCATAATATAGGTCACCGGGATAAATGGGCGTTTTAATATATCTGTAGATTATGAATTGTTGCCCAACGCCCAATGAGTCTAAAGCTCCGGCATAGACTGGAATCCATCCTTCTGCAAGCCAACTTTCAGGAAATTCACTTTGCGGCAATTTTACTTTAAGAAGATCGAAAACGGAGTCCAATCGTTCTTCCTGGCCTGCATCTGTAAGCGATTTAAACAGACGAACCACCAAGTTGGCGTCCTCTACACCCAGCTTGATGGCACGCAAAAAAGCATTTTGAGCCAAGGTCTGTTCGTTTTTTTGAAGATATACCCGACCTAAATCTGCCCATGTATTACCTAAAAAGGCATTTCCTTGAGGAATCTTTTGAATGGCTGCCAAAAATCGTTCTTCAGCAGCAGGAAAATCCTTTTGAAAATGCGCGACATGGCCGTGCATATACCAAGCACCCGAAACCAGAGGTAAATAGGTTTTCGCTTGAAGAAAAGCAGAATCTGCCTCTCCCATGGCTCCCAAGTAATAAAGGTTCATTCCTAGCTCATACCAACCCTCGGACGATTTGGGCTGCTTTTGCAAATAACTTCGCGCAGATTCTTTGCCCCTGTCATAAAGACCAAGATAGCGAAGGGTTTGTGCTTTTAAAAAATGGACAATGGGCTGTTTATAGCCGTTGATTAGAGCTAAATCGTAGTATCTAAGCGCCTTTTCTTCCTCATTCATCATGAAAAAGGATTGCCCGGTAAGAATCATTTCTTCGGGAGTTAGCTTTTTCTTCTCTTCCGCCAATCGAACTACTTCAGGGTATTTATGCTGACGAAACAAAGATTCAATCGAAACCAACGAAGGGCTTTGGGCCTCAAGTATCGATAAATGGAAAAAGAAAAGTAGAAGTAGGGTATACGTTTTCATTTAAATGTCGTACGGACGGATAAACATACGTTTTTTTTGTGGTTTAAAGATTTAGCCTTTTTAATGAACGTAAGGTTTACACCTGTTTCCAACATGTTTTTTTCAAAACCTTCTATCTAAATTGTTGTTCAAACCAGAAAGAATCATGTTGTTCGGACCACCACACGTTCATTTTGCCCCGCATCCTAGCGTCGTCGTTACCGAGGAAAAAGACCATTGGATGTTTAGCATGGGTGAAAGTTGGATTAAATGGATTCCCGAGGCTTTGAATGGTAAAGAAAGAAATGAACTGTTTCAATCATTTTTACCTGATGTGGAGGATGGCCTGCCTTGGCAACAGGAGTCTATTTTTTTATTTGGTCGCTGGCACCAAAGTCCACGACTCACCCTCTGGTTTGGCGATCGAGGGTATACTTATTCAGGCATCTGGCATCCGCCCACGCCATTTCCGGAGAAAGTGTTGGAATTAAAAAGTAAAGCAGAATCCTTTGCAGGCGCCGACTTTAATGCGGTGTTAATGAATTGCTATCGGGATGGCAGAGATGGCATGGGCTGGCACGCTGATGATGAGGCCGCCTTAGGTAAGCATCCCATAATAGCCTCTATTAGCCTCGGACAACCCAGGACATTCCATGTCAAACATAAAACAGACCCTTCCTTAAAACTTAGTTTTTCACTTATCTCAGGAAGTTGTCTTGTTATGGGAGGCCGCCTTCAGGAAGATTGGGTGCATGCCATACCCAAAACAGGCAAAAAGGTTGGAGCACGGGTAAATCTTACTTTTCGATATATATATGATTGAAATTACAACCCGATTGGCTGCATTTTTGCCATTATTTCAAATTAAATCCATCGAAAACATCGAAAAAAAATACACAACCAATAAATTCCTTTATTTTTGATTTCAACAATTAAGATGCTTACCGTACCCATTCATTCCAATGGTTGCTGAAACTTTCAAAAAAATATGGCGGGCAGAAAAGGAACCTCTGACCCCCATCTCTGCCCACAGGCTGGCTGCATATCCTTTACATAGCGATACAGTTGCCTTTCTTACCAAAGCCGGATTGCCACAAGAGGCGGCACCATTCTTAACCTTTATAAGAGATGTGGATGAGGCCTTTGAGGGTGTCTCTTGCCTAACTGAATTGGTCGCTGTTCCCGGGGTACCCAAAGGTCGTTACATCGTCATTGGTCAATGCAACGAAGGAAACTTAATTGCAGTGGATACCCACCAAGAAGACCGGATTGTAGAGTTAGATCGAGAGCAACAATACACACCTTATTTTTTCAACACATCCATTCATCATTTGGCCGGGTGTTTGGTGGCATACCGTGATTTTGTTGCCACAGTAAATGAAGCCCGCGGTGAGGGGGCGTATTTGGCTGCACATTTTACCGATGCAGAATTTGCTCGCTTAAAAAATGAATTGATGGCTGCTGAACCTGCCATGGCGGATGGAGATTGCTTTTGGAATGGTCAATTAGAATCGGAATTAGAGGCCAGAGAATTAAGAGAAGACGAAGGATTTGAAGAGTAAGGAAGACGCTTTTCTCCCAGTAGATTGGGTAGCATCTGCGCAGCAAGCCGGTTGGTTTAAGATTTTTCTCCCGCCCAGTTTGGGGGGAACTTGTGCTACCATGGCAGATGCATTATTCATACTAAGGCAGGCTGCTATACAGGACGGTTCATTGGGATGGGCAGTGAATCTTGGTGCAGGCGCCTCTTGGTTTTATCCTTATGTTTCCTTTGAATTGGCGCAACAGTGCTGGGGGTTTTCCCATGCCATTGTAGCCGGAAGCGGGGAAATGGGACATTTAAAATGGAATAAGGCGGGAAATGGACTTTTGTCGGGTTATTGGTCCCGCTGTACTGCTGCTCCTTGGGCCAGTTGGTTTACCCTGAATGCCAAAACAGAGGAGGGGCAGGTCTGGACATGCGTCGTTCCACGGCATCAGGTGACATTGCATTCTAGCACTTGGACCCAATTTGGACTCAAAGGTTCAGGTACCTATGGGGTAGAGACCCAGAACATTTTTGTCCCACCCCATCAGATTTTTTCTATTGAGAAGCCTCAATGGAGTGCAGGGCATTTTACTGAAAATTGGCCTTTCCCAATTTTTGCCCGCATTTGTATGAGCGCCTCCTTTTTGGGTTTATGGCAAGGATTGATTCAACAGGCTATCCAACATAATGGAAAGAGTAGTAACCATGGACGCATTGAAAGACATATTCAAAACTGGGAAAACCAACTGCATAGAGAGGCTATTCAGCCAGGGCCCTCTATCCTATCATTAGTTACCTTACACAAGGAAGCCATGGATTTGGCCATGGCAGTATATCGTGAATCAGGTATGCGTATAGGTCAATTGGGCCACCCGCTTCATGTAGCATGGGCCGATTTTATGACTGCCGCACATCATCCTTATGTATGGTAAACGGCAAATTCCTGTGAAACCCCAGGAAACCGTACCTTTGAAACCATGAGTACGTCTGTTTATCTTATAACCGGTGCATCACGAGGTCTTGGAGAGGCCATTGCACGCCAATTACATACTTCCGGTGAAAATGTAGTAGGGGTAGTTCGGGGAAAAGGTCAATGGCCTTTCGACACCCTACGGGCTGATTTGTTGAGTGAAAATGCACCAGACAGTATTATAAGATATTTAAAGGAGCAGGAATTCATCCTGAAAGGCTGGGTACATGCCGCAGGAATTTTGCATAAAATGGAAGTAGGGCAATGGGATGAAGCCTTGGCCAATGAGATGTGGCGTTTGCATGTCGCATTTCCAATGGCCTTTATGTCACATTCCTTGCCTTATTGGGAAAAAGGAGGGCATTTGGTTCAATTGAGCAGCATGAGTGGCTATAGCGGTTCATCACGTTTTCAGGGAATGTCGGTGTATGGTGCCACGAAGGCAGCTCAAGCGGCATTGGTAGAGTCATGGGCAGAAGAATTAAAGGATTGGGAGATTTCCGCCAATGCATTAGCGTTAGGTGCGGTGCGGACGGACATGTTGTTGCAGGCTTTTCCTGGATATACAGGAGGGGTATGCGTAGAGGAAATGGCAGTATGGATCACCTCTTTTTTAAAAACGGGCCACAAAGTAATGAATGGTAAAATTCTCCCTTTGGCCTTAGAAGTCCCGTGAATATTGGTGTGTAATAAAATTTTAGTTCTTG
>CAZRHR010000035.1:0-28029 GCA_964599915.1 uncultured Candidatus Competibacteraceae bacterium
CACGGCTGCGTTAAATCCGAACGACTTTACGACCTTGGCTTTAAACCCCGGTTGTATCGCTCCGACCACCCAAGCTTCCAACCTCAGTTTTTCCAATGTGGCGCAAACCACAGCTACGGTCAACTGGACCAACGGGAACGGAGCCGGACGCGTGGTGTACATCAACACCACCAACGCCTTTACCCCGCCGGCCAATGGTGCGAATCCCACGGCGAACACAGCGTATGCCGGTGGTCAACAGTGCATTTTCAACGGAACCGGCAGCGGACCGGTGAATGTAACCGGCTTGGCGGCTTCTACCCAGTACTATGTGCGGGTGTATGAATATTGCAGCCCGGACTGGAATTATACTACCACATCATCGGTTAATAATCCCGGCACTTTTACCACCATGGCCAATACACAGCCTCAATTGCTGCTACAGCCCGATTCACTGAGTGGATTTAGTTATATTGTAGGCTCAGGTCCAAGTAGTATGCAAACCTACACCCTTTCCGGAAGTAACCTTACGGGTGCAGGAAACCTTGTGGTGAGTGCGAGTAATGCCTTTGAAATTTCTACGGATGGACAAAATTTCAGCGCTTTAAGTCTTGTGCCTTTTGGAAATGGCGTTGTAACAGGGCAGCCTTTCCCTTTGTTTGTAAGGTTGAAGGCAGGCCTAGGCGTTGGTTTATATCCATTTGAGCTGCAAACTCACAATGGGGGAGGAGCGAGCGTGAACTTGGTATGTTCAGGAGAGGTGAAAGGAACCTCTTCTATTTCTACCTCAGAAACAATAGATTGGTCATTATACCCAAATCCCATCCGCCATGTTCTCCACGTGTCTTTGGGAAAGGGTGACTATGAGTTAGTTTGGACTACTTTATTGGGAAAAGTGGTGCGGGTAGAAGAACAGAAAGTAAATGACCAGACCGAGGAACTGACCTTCTCCAGAGGACAACTTTCTTCGGGAGTGTATTTACTTGTCATTCGGGAAAAACAATCCGGAAAAATGGGAGTAGAAAGGCTCATTTATGTGGATTGAGGCTCGTCTTACCCTTTAAAAATCAAAAAGCCAGATCGCGAAATGCCTTCTGGCTTTTTTGATATTCATAAGGAAATGGGTGTATCCCGCCATTTCATCTTGCTCCTTTTTCCCCTCATAATTTAGCATAGAGTTGCAATCATGCCCTAGGCTCAAATGAACTAAACAACTTTAGATTTCCCTTAGGAAACCATGAAAAGGCAGTTATTGGTTTAGGTTCCAGCGGAAGAGTAAATGTTTTTCCCATTTATTTAACCCCATCTCGCCAAGTAAGAATTGTAAGGGTTTTTTGCCATCATGATGTAAGGTTGGTCTTTGCACCCTCAGACAACTCTGCTTTATCCTTGGCTTTTTCAAGTTGCTAATGATCTTTTCAACATCACAATGCCCGATTATCTTAGGTTTGGGCTATTGAAATTTCACTTTTCCCATTTAGTTCTAACCTGTTTTAAGACAAAATATCACGATGTCTATTTTAAAGTTACATTCCATTTAGTCCCCTTGTATTGGTTTTAACGGACTGAAGCATGGATAAAAAATAAAACCCAACCAAATCAAGGGATTTGCCAGTTTTGAGTCTATCGTTTTGCCACTTTCAACCTGGTGTTGAAGGACTTTAAGCTCACTTTTACAAAGTAAAATTCAGCAAAAAAAAAGCCCCCGACCGGCGGGGGCTAAATGATGTATGTACGTATTACTGACGAACAATTTTTTGGGTGTAGCTACCTTCTGGTGTATTTACATGAAGTAAGTAAATCCCCAAGGGAAGGTGACCCAATGAAAGGTTGGTTTGGTTATTTCCAGCTTGCATGTTCATGGATTCCGATAGGAGTGTTCTGCCTGATACATCGGTCAGGTAAAGTTTTGCCATTGCGTTGGCAGAACCCCAGAATCTTATGGAAACTTCATCTTGGGTAGGTACTGGAAAAACCAAAACAGGAAGATTTCCATGGCTTACCTCTTCTTGGCTTAGCGCGCCACAAGGAATGGTTGGATTAGCTACCCATGTCATGGTGTTGAAGTCAATGTAACAGGCCCAGTTAGGATTGTCTACAAATGGGTTTCTATTGCCTTGTAGGGAATCTAGAAAGTCATTCCGTGCAATGTCATAATTGGTAGGAGGATAGCTAAAGTGCCAGTTTAAGATGGTTTGTGCATCTTGAGCCCAGTTGATGGCAAAACCGTTGCAATTTTCACCAATTGGGGCATTAAAATTCCACGCATTTCCATTCACAGAATTGTACGTTACGGCCATGTACATTAGGGCCCTAGCTACCCTTCCTTTGTGATGGTTTGAAGGTTCAAATACGCGGTTTCCAGCGGCATCCAGACCAAGTTTTGCGTTTCCATTCGGTGTGATCACAGTATTTACAATGCCAAGGGGATAATTACATCTTAACTCATTGACCAATTGAATCATAGGGAAAAGATTGTGTTGGTCGTTGTATTCAGGAAGTTCAGGTGAAGTCGCAGGGAAAGTAGGCATCCAAGAATGTGGCCAGCTATGTTCACGTGACGTACCTGTGGCTCCGAAGGCAAAAGGTTCACTGTAAAGGACGGGCAATTGAGAATATCCACAGGTGAGCACCCTGTCACGTACAATGGAGCCGCTGAGTACAAACGTATCCCTTACATCAAAACCTTGAATCATAGTCCGGATGTAATCTGAATAGAAAATAGCGGTATGCGGATTGATGGTGGTATGCAGGTCACTTACGAAAGTAGCCAAACTGGGGTCAATACCTTGATAATAAGTGGGATCCAACATGGTGGTTGGCGTGGTCACACTATTGGTGGAAGGTGCGGCGGCGTAGTTGATTACTGTTCCTGTACCATTGTATGGAAAAACGGCAAAGTGATAAGTGGTGTTGGCATGAATCCAGTTGGGTCTAAGATTAAGTGAAGTGCTGTTAGGGTTTCCAAGATAAACCACCTTGGCATTTCCAATGGTTTCACCCCGCGCGTAGGTTTGTCCATCCGCCGGTGTTCCGGATACAGGGGCATTTTCACTACGAAGTACCAAGTATCCTCCATAGGCATCGGGACCTGAAGCCGGAAGGGTAAGGTCCACGCCGTATCGGAAAGTTTTAACATTTGAGAAAGCGATGGATTGTGGAGCAAAGCTTGGGTCTGAAGCCAAAGAACCGCCAATACCATATAATTTCACATTGTATACGGAGTCTGAGGTAAAGTCATTTGAGTAAACCGTCATCACAGCTTCTCTACTTCCTGCTACTGCCGGGGTGAAATTGAAGTTGACATTGGTGTTGGAAGAGGTTCCAATTTGAAGGGGAAATCCACCGGTAGTGATTACAAACTCAGCGGCCTGCGGCCCGGTGATGCGAATGGAGTCGATTTGAAGTGCATTTCCTGTGACCGCCAAGTTTCTCAATTCAAGGGAAATGGGATTTGTGCTTCCCACCGGGAAAACAAAAGGAGAGGTCACACTCCCATTGAAAAGGGTATTTCCCTGCTGTCTTACTTGCAATTTGGGTTGGGTAAAGGGTGGAAGTGAAACAATAATGTTGTCCACTTTCACATTTCCACCGCCGGTAGATGCGTTTCCTGAAATTTTGTTTTGGAAAAAGAAACGTACAAAGCGAATGTTGGAGTTGGTAGGGACAACGGTGTCTTTTCTGCAAACCACAGGGGCATTTTGTGCAGGAAGGGATCCTGGACCTGTGTAGGTTTTCAACACGCTCCAGTTGGTGCCATTATCAGATTCCTGAACGACAAAAGTACCATCCCATACATTGGCGGATCCTGTTTGTCCACCGATTTCGTATGAAATGGGTCCAGGTTGGGCGGCAAACTCCATTTGAAGGAACCGTCCCGTAGCGTCAATTCTAAAGGATCTTGGATTGGGGGAGGTAATGTTGCAGGTAGATTGGATGTAAAAATCGGAACCTGCCGGTTGATTTGTGGTAAATCCAGGAGGCAAGGCGGTTTCAGCATCCCAACTGGTGGGCACCGGCGCTACTTGGGCCTGCATGATGCCAAAACCCAAAAGGAAAGGAAGTGTGTGTAACAATTTCATAACACAAATTTAAGGAAGTTTTGTGGCCTGCACATACATGGCCGGATAGTCGAAGCGGTTAAGGGTAAAGGCGTTGGAATTTAGTGTGGAAAAAGTGTAGCGCCGGGAACGCCAAATTTGTTGATAATTGGGCAAAGGGGAACTTGCATCAATCATGGTGATTTCGTTGGACTTAAAGGTAACAGATACAGTATCGGAAATGCTATATAGGCCGGAATTTCCTTCCACCTGCAACACCCAACGGCAAATGGCTGTATAGGCTTGGTCGCATGGCAAACAACTTAAGGTAAAAGTGGCGGTGTCAGGACGAACCAAAGTCAAAGTGTCCCCTGCAATGGCTTCTATATTCCACTGGCCCTCTAAAGTAGAAGCAATCCGATCTTCTTCATATTGACATCCCAGCAAAAGCAAAATGGCCAGGAAAAATGGATATTTCATAAGTGAATGCATTAAAATGTGACGCCTAAAGTAACCATCCATCTTCTTCCTAAACCAGCGTATATATGAGCAGATTGCGCGGAAAAGGTAGCGCTATTGCCAAAGGCGTTGTCTATAGCGTCCGAAATGAATAGGTTATCAGTGAGGTTAAACAGGCTTCCCCGAAGGTCTAATCGTGTCTTTTTTACATAAAAATGATAACCCGCATGGAGGTTCATAAAATAATAGTCCGGCATTCTCCAAGCTTGCCTTCCCAGGTTGGGTCCAAATCCTGAACCGGTGTTGGTGACCACATAGCTGTCTGGGTTGAAATTTGCGTAATTGTGTGTGAAAATGTTGATTTCAGGAGAAATATAGGATCGTTTGATCGGGGTGAAGCGAAGATTCAAGGCATAGGTATGTTGGGCGGCATCTCCCACCTTAACGCCTCTTGGATCAAAGGCCAGCGTTCCTGCAACACTTCCGTCCAAATTAAAATAGTCGGCTTGTACTGCTTTATTCCAAACCCAGTCTCCAATGCTGGCCATGGCTTCAATTTTCAACCATTTAAAAGGAATATACACAGCATCGAACTCTATTCCCATATGTCTGGCTCCCATGCCATTGGCCTGGACCAGGCGCGGTTCTCCATCAATGGTCACAGAAAGTGAGGTAGGGCGGTTGTTCCAAAATGTTAAGTAACCATTGATGTTCGCCGACAGTTTTTTGCTTTTATACCCATATCCCAATTCAAAAGAATAGAGCTCCTCATTGTTGGCTCCTTCTACTAACCTGAGGGGAGGCTGCACCAAAAAGGTAAACATGGGAACGCGGGAAAAATATCCCACATTGGCAAAGACATTATGATGTTGTGTGAGGTTATAATTCGCTCCTGTTTTTATGGTAAATCCCGGGCGTACTACCCATGGTGTCGCGGCTGTGGTTAATCCTTGTGCATTTCTTGTATAGGTGGCGCCTTGATAATTGATGGTATCTGTATAACCAATGTTTAGGGTCGTATCGCCAATCACTAATTGTCTTTTGGCGAAGTGATTATATTGCCGATAGCCATTGATGGCGCCACTTAAATTGAAGAAAGCCGTAAGCTTAGGACCTTTGAATTCCAACATGGCAAAAGCGCCACCCCACAGGATATCTCTTGAAATAAATTGGCGAAGGGTATCTCCTTCTCTACGCACCAAGTTACTTTGTCTGTTGAGGTTTTCAGACGAAAGGAAAACATCACCTCCCATTAAATCATGAATGGTAGAATATACCCTTCCATTGTAATAACGGCCATCTGCGCCACCGGATAAGTGCAACCCTCGCCCTAAACGATGGTCAAAGGTTCCTAGTAACCCCGCCCAACTATGGTCATTATGGTCTTTTTGAATGAAATATCGAGAACGGCGTAACACCTGACCCGTTACAGGATCTACATACTGATACGACGCATTTGGATTAAACGCATTTTCATTGTACATGCGCTGAAGGTCAATTTGCCGGTTTACATCAGCCGTGTTGGTGCTCACCGTGCTGGAAATTTCCATTGGCCGGGTTCCGCCTCCGTTTCCAGCGGAATAATACATGACCAGGTTCATGGAAAACTGATCATTGACCTGAATAAAGTCAGAGAGGGAAATAACGGGCTTGAAAAACTGATTTACAGTGGTATTCATGAATTCTCTTGACAAGCCATTAGCCGCCACATGATCCTCTAAAGAGACTTGCCCGCTGGCATAGGCGGCATCGGCTTGCGCATTTCCGGTGCGGGTGCGGTAAAATTCATTCCACCCGAAATAATAGCGATTTCCAAGCTCCGGCACATTTGGATTTAAGGTCATGCCTAAATCGGATGCCAAGTCTTTACTTACTTGTTCAACGCCGTACCTGTAATAAAAACTCCTTTGTCCAGAAGTTTGAGGTGCTCCAAATGCAGAGAGGCTCAAAAGATGCTTCCCTGCCATTTTATTGACTTTAAAATAGCCAAAGAACATTTGTGAATTTAATCCATCTACCCAACCTTGATTCGTTCTAAAGGACGCTGCGGCCATGATGTTCCAATCTCCTTTTAAGCGTCCTGTGGAACCGCTAATCACGGTTCTAAAATTCATGTCGTTGCCAATTTCTTGTTTAATGGCTAATGTTTTCTTCATGTCCAAACCACGGGTCATGATATTAACCGTTCCGCCAATGGCTGGCAGAGCCAGTTTACTAGCACCTAATCCACGCTGCACTTGCATGGTTTGGGTCATTTGATCTAAGCCAAACCAATTGGTCCAGAAGACGCGTCCATTGAACATGTCGTTCATGGGGACACCGTCAATAAGAACCAAGACGTTTTGTGCGGAAAACCCTCGAATGGTCACCCTTGCATCTCCATCTCCGCCCCCTTGTTGGGTGGCATACACGCCCGGAGTTGAATTTAAAAGCATGGGTAAATCCTGGGCACCCAATCTCTCAGTTATGGTTTGGGCTGAAATATTGCTGTAAGCAACCGGCGTTTCTCTGGGTTTGGCGATATCCGCAACCAAATCGATGGCCTGTAATTCTGTGCTTTCAAGGCTAATGTTTAATTGCACAGGCTGTTGGGCCACAGTGACCTTTTGCTGTTGGGTTTTGTAGCCTACATAAGACACTTGAAAAACATATTCCCCTGGAGGAAGCGGAATTGAAAACTGCCCTTCCAAATCGGTTGCGGTTCCTCTGTCTTGGCCATAGGTCACCGCAGCGCCGGGCAACGGTTCTCCGGTAGCTTTATCTTTAATGATTCCTGTTACACGCACATTTTGTGCAGATAAGGACAAAAACAAACCTGTCAGTACGGATACTGACAGGCTGAATAGCTTTGAAAATCGCATGGATAATTGCGTTTTACCTTCTGATTATTCTTTGATGAAGCGCTGGATGGAGGTTTTACCATCCAACCAACCAATGCGAACAATATACCACCCTTGTCCGATTTTGCTTACATCCATGGAAATCTTACGTGGGTCGTGTAAAGAAATGGCGGATAAAACCTCACGACCTTGCAGGTCTAAAATGGTCACTTCAGTCATGTCTGCATCCGCTGCTAGGGTTAGCGTGTGTTGCGCTGGATTCGGATAAAGTAAGGTAGTTATACCAGTTAGTTCATCTAAGCTTAAGGTGCTACAAACGCAGGTATGAGCGCCCAAGCTATCAAATACATCTACTCCCACAGAATCCCATTCCACAGAAGGGTTAAACGTTTCCGGGGCTGGATTGGAAGTTACACCACCTGTAACAGAAGGTTTACGAACAAGCGTTTGGTCTTGTGACCAATATTGTCTGAAGTAAGGGCCATCTACAGTACTGTTATAGTTAGCAGGCATAGAGGAAAAAGGTGGAATGGCAGTCCATCCTGCGGTTGGATTAAAATTACCGGAGCTATTGGTGGGCCGTTCGCCAATGGAACCAAAAATATCTACACTTACCCAAGCCATGGCCACGTCATCAAATCGTTGCAACTCCATGGCGTCATCTCCGTTAAAACAAAAAGTGCGTCGATTTCCTGGATCTGGTGCACATCCATTGGATAAAAGCGTGTCAGCCTTAGCTTGAAGCGCTGGGTCAATGGGCGCTGTTTGTCCCGAACCGGCAGGGTCTGTAAGGTTCAAGGCTATAACATAGGTTCCTTTGGCAGGAATAAAAACACCACTAGGCAATGGACTTACTTTGGATGGGTCTACTGTTTCAATGTCACCATTTAATGGCGGAGTGGAGCCATTGTCCCAACGAATGATTCTGTAACTTCCTAAATCGACAGGAGCATTGGTGGGATTATATAACTCAAGGGCCTTATTGTTAAAGTTGCCCTCGACATATTCAGAAAAAAATAAGTCGGTACAATTTTGTGCAACAAGGGAAGTACCCAAGGTTGCCATGCTGAGTAGGAGTAAATGTGCTTTCATGCGTCAAATTTTAATCGAAATCTTTCACAAAAGTAACCCCATTTCTAAGATTTCTATCTTTTGCGTTATATTTTAACAAATTCAAAACACTTGTTTTAGTTTTTTGCAAACCACTTGTCCCTTGGATTGTTCTTTGTTCCTTTGTTTGATATGATGCAAAAAACAACCATACAACCTGAAGCCCTGTTTCAAAAATGGACCCTAGAAGCGGATGCCTTTTTAACCTCCCTTCCCTATGCCAATCGGAAGCCTGCTTCTTTATACGACCCACTTGATTATTTTATGAAAATGGGAGGGAAAAGGATTCGTCCCGTCTTAACCCTCGCAGCCCATTATTTTTCTTGTGGAAACGAAGCTGCTATATTGTCCCGCGCTTGCGGAGTGGAATTGTTCCATAATTTTTCCCTCGTTCATGATGATATTATGGACCAAGCGCCTACCCGACGTGGGAAAGAAACCGTGCATACGCATTGGAATGTAAACACCGCCATTTTATCTGGTGATCTAATGCTTATAGAAGCCTATCAGCTTTTAATGGCAGGAGACACCCAAACCGCCTTAGCCGTTTTAAAGTCTTTCAATAGAACCGCTGCAGATGTGTGCATAGGGCAAGCCTTTGACATGGAATTTGAAAAAACCATGCAAGTGAGTGCCTCTGAGTATTTACAAATGATTGAAAAGAAAACCGCTGTTCTATTGGGTTGCGCACTAGAAATTGGAGGGATTTCCGCTGGGTTACCCGAAATACAGACGCAAAAATTATATGAATTTGGTTGCAAGGCTGGCTTGGCGTTTCAATTATGGGACGATTGGTTGGATGCTTTCGGAACCCCTGAAAATACCGGCAAGCAGCCTGGTGGAGATGTATTGGCAAAAAAGAAAACCCTGCTGGTGATTCGTTTCATGGAACAGGCTAGTCCGGAAGCACAAGGTCGTTTTTTACATGCTTTTCATCATGGAAAAGTAGAAGATGTATTACACATTTGGCATCAACATCAACTTGCGGAACATATACGTGCTGAAGTAATGACACTCCGTGACCAAGCCATTGCATTAATACCTTCTACAGGTTTATCCGAAGAAGGCCAGGCTTTTTTGACTTGGATGACCGATTTTTTTATTGTCCGGACGAAGTAAAAAATCAAAAAAAAATACGTTTACCTCTTGACATAGGGGGGTGTGATGTTGTACATTTGAATATCACAAGTGATACATCTCCTCCTTTACCCAGAAAATAGTTCTTGCTTCGTCACGTAATTTGGGGTGGCGAAGAACACTTAGGGTTCCTAAGATGTGAAGTATGTTGGTGAATGTAAGAAACTTACGAAAAGTGAGTTTTTTCTTTCACTGGGGGTTTCAGAGGAGCCTTTTTATGGACGCAGAGCGCGCTTTGTGGAGGTGAAAAGGCGGGAATGCTGGGCCTGAAACGGGGGGCGTTTGGTACCGCTCCTATTTTTTATTATCGATGCGGAGAAAGATTCGGAAGTTGGAGAAAAGGAAAATCAAAAAAGAGTTCCGACCAACAAAAAGGTAAAGGCCGCATCGGAGACCTGAACGGACGGCTGCGCCCATCCCAAGGGATGTCCATCCTGCCGACCGGTAAGGATGCGTCCTTGTTGCCTTAAATTTTAATCGCCCTCAAGCCTTGTTACTCCAAACTATCTAAAACAAAAAAGCCTACCAAAAGGCAGGCTTTTTACCATCATTACGTTATTATTCCCGATTCATGGGTTTCAACCCAGAAAAAGGGGTGTTATCAATAAATGCCACGCCGCACCTGCCAAATATCCAGCAGCTGCCAACCAGCCAATATGCTTTAAATACCAGCCAAAGGAGATTTTTTCCATACCCATAACAGCAACACCTGCAGCTGAACCAATGATTAACATGGAGCCTCCTGTACCTGCGGTATAAGCAAGGAATTCCCAGAACAGACCATCTCTTCTTAAATACTCATCCGTAGGTATCACACTGTACATTTCCATGGCACCGGCCACCAAAGGCACGTTGTCCACAATGGCTGACCCCGCTCCTATAGCAAGTGCAATGGCGTTCTTATTTCCAATGTTGGAATCCATCCAGAGCGCAAGTTGTTCAAGTAATCCTACTTCTTGCAAACCCGCAATGGCCAATAGAATCCCAAGGAAAAATAAAACCGAAGGAACATCAATTTTCGTCAAAGCATGGATGGCCGTGTAAGGCTTTCTTTCCTCTTCTGTTTTGTCGAGGTGAATCAATTCTGACACAATCCAAACCACTGAAAGTGAAACCAACATGCCCATGTAAGGTGGTAAATGGGTTAGAATTTTAAATGCAGGTACGAAACATAATCCACCTACACCCAAGAAAAACATTAATTGTGAGCCCCTTACATTTTCCTCTTTGAATGCCGTTTGGTGGTCATATGCCCCACGGGTCACATTGCCTTTTAAGAAGAGGGAAATGAGAATGAGTGGTACAATCAAACAAATTAAACTAGGTATAATTAGAGATTGCATAATGTGGACTTCAGAAATTCTGCCTGCAATCCACAGCATGGTTGTGGTTACGTCGCCAATGGGTGACCATGCTCCGCCGGCATTTGCAGCAATAACGACCATCCCAACAAACATCAGTCTTTGTTTATCGTCATGAATTAAACGACGCAGTAATGAAACCATCACAATGGAGGTGGTTAGGTTATCAAGTACGGCAGACATGAAAAAGGCCACCAAACAAATGACCCACATCAGTTTTACCTGGTTGGTTGTCGTAATACGGTTGGTTATCAGTTTAAAACCTTGGTGCGCATCTACAATTTCTACAATGGTCATGGCACCCATTAAAAAGAAAAGGATTTCAGCAATTTCACCTAAATGATGGCGGAGGCTGTGACCTACATGTTCAAAATGCTGCCAAGTCATGACTGCGCCTGTTTCGGAGTCAAAGACCTGAATTTCTCCGTGGTTGCCCATGAGCATATACAAAGTCCAAATGATACCCGCGGTGATAAGCGCCGGGGCTGTCTTGTTGATTTTCAAAGGATGTTCAAATGCAATGGCAGCGTACCCAAGCACGAACACAGCAATGATTATTTCATGCATATTCTTAGGTGTTTGCTGCGAAGATAGAAGCCGGCTTTCAGGTTTGAAAATATTTTGGTAAAAATATCTCCTCTTATCCCTGTAAAATCTGAATAATAAGAAATATCAATGCTTGTTTAACAGCATGTCAGCATACGAACCGGTGCATAAATCTTCAGACGAAATATGTAAATACTTCATATAATGCTCACAAAGCGCTTTTGCGTCCTCTGGACTGTCTCCAGGTTGGGAAATGACCTCAATTTCTATAAACGTCCCTAATCCTTCAATTTTATCCAGATGGAACTTTGTCGAGGCAATGAAGTAGATTTTCCTACGTTTTTTTACCTGAACAACCACCCCAAGGGCTTCACTAAGAACTGAAATAATTTGATTTTCAGGTGAAAGCTGGGCTAAATAAACATCTGAACGCCGTGGCCCATCGCTTTCTGGTCTTTCGTAAAAAATTAAGCTGTTTTCAATGGGACCTTGTCTTAGTTTTAAACGACCCGATGGCACGCTAAAATAAGTATCGGTTTGTAGATCTTCTCCATGAAATACGGCTCCAGCCGCTAACAATAGGCTTTCTTGTTGGTCCTGAATTTGCGTTCGGGCTTTGATTTCAAGGTTAAAATGCTGCATGCTTTAAATGTAGGTACGTTTAGTCCAGCGTTTTTTCTTTGGTGCTTTTCGCTTTTTCCCGCTTTGTCCGCGTCCATAGGCTGGACAACGCGTAGTTGATGGAATATCACTTTGGTTGAGTACCGGGAAAATCCAGCGGAGGGCCACATGCACATTGGCACTTGGATACTTGGTTTGTATAAGTGAAGAGAGGATGTCTCCGGAGCCTATGACCAATGGCCCGGCCCTCAAGCTTAAACCCATGTGAATAAGTCCATAGCTATCAAAGTACGCAGGCACATACACTCCAAACCATTTCTTTTCCCAACGTCCTACGAAATTAACTTGAAATGGAAAATGATTCCGATGATCGTCTCCCTGACCACTTTGAAGGGATATGGTGGTTCCCATGTGAAACCCAAAATTATTTTTGAACCGAAAATCTGCATAAGCTTGCAGGTGCATGGGTAATTCCATCCGAAACGTATTGGAATTGGGTCCATTGGGTGTGAAAATGGCATTTAAACGGTCATTAAACCCTTGCACGCCATTTACTCCATTAAATGCGCTAAGGTCCAAAGAATCTTGGTTGAGAATGTAATGGTTGGACCCAGGCGCTCTGGTATAATTCATGGAACCAATATCGTTTAAGGAAACACCTATTTTGGCACGATAAACGGATTCATCATCTGCCCAAATGCCTGTTCTTCGGAGGTATTTGGATTTTTGCACCATGCCCCATTTGTCGTATTTACCCGGGGTATATTCAAACACAAAACCTACATCAAACCCAACCGCAGGATCTGCCTCAAATTGAAATCCAAATCGGTTATTTGCAAAACTATTGGAGTAACCCATGCGCAGATCCACTTGGTGAAAACTCATGGTATCTGTATTATGAACCGTATAGCCATAATTTCTGGCCGTGGCATAGGCGCCGCCTAGCCCTTGCAATAATTTTACGGTGAGTCCGCCACTGAACACGTACTTTTTCGTTGCAATCAATGTGCGTGCGTAAGTGAGTCCATACTCGGCCCAAAGGTTTACGTGCGCTCCAAAATAGGGATTGTCCACACGGCGATTAAACTGAGGCGGATAATCAAACTCTTCCCAAATAAATCGAACCATTTGCCGGTCTAAATGGTCAACATTCAAAAACGTCCGAACACGAGGCGAAAAACCAATGGCATCTCTGGGAGACAAGGCGACCATGAAGGCGGGCAACTGCACATTTACATGGGCAATGGCATCGTAAAAATCTCGGGTAAAATCGGTGCGCAGATAATTTCGGGTGAAATTTGGATCACTCCATGCATCTTGGTTGAACAAAGTTTCCACACTTACGCCAAGAAAGTTGTTCGCCACATGCACATTGGCGGCCACAAGGTTCACATCCAACTTATAGTTGGAACCTGCTAAACTTGCGGGATTAAAATGAACCCCATGAATGCCAGCATAGTTGGACGTGTGATATCCCATCCATTGTTGACACCAAACCACGCTTCCCACCAAGAAGTAGCCCAATACCGATAAGCCAATAAGGTTATTCATGCTCACTTCCTAGATGAAACGCTGCTAATCTTTAAAGATTGTGGTTGTAAAAATAAAAGATAAAAACGGCCCAGAAAATCAAAAAACGTCTTTAGAATGATTATTCAGGGGAATTTATGACCTGTGGGTGAAGATAGTTATACGTGTCATCTGCAATAACTGGCGTAAACCTTGCTCCTGTAGAATTGCACATATACAGCGAAATAATATTCCATTCTTGGCGCTGAAAAACTAAATAGTTATTGTCGGGGGTCCAAGTGGGGTAATAAATGGCCTTCCCATCTCTTCTTAGTTCAGTATTTTGGGTTCCATTCACCCAAATGGTGTGCAAATTGCTTAAAATGCCTGGGTCCAATTGGTCCTCAGCGATAGAAAAGGCAATCCGCTGTCCGTTTCCATTCGGCATAGGACCGGCATTCCAAAAATTATCGTCTGTAAGTCGTGTCTCGTTTTTCAAAGTATAAGACGGAGTATCAATTTCCGCAGTAAAAATTTCTAAACTCCATTTTGGATTAAAGGTGAAAGGCTCTGATTCTTCTAATGGCCATGCTGTGTAAATGACCTTTAGGTTACTTTGCGGATTAAAGCTAGGCTCATAAAACATGACGGGACGCGTAGATAATTTTCTGGGATTTTGTCCGAGAGAGTCAACTAAAAAAAGTTGCCATTGATAGTCGTTGCTGCCTGTCATTTGAACTTCGGCACTTAGAATAATCTGACTGCGGTCTTTGGAATAATTGGCGTAACCAATGGAGCGCCAGCCATATTGTCCCGTGGCAATCAATTGCTCTCCCTCAGAACCATCTAACTTATGTCGCCACAAAGCACAATTGTCCATTTTACCGAAAACCGGACCTTTAAAAACGAGGAAACGATCCCCATCGGGCTGGATTCTGGGCCACCAATGTTGTACATTTGGCTCGTCCAAAACATGGGTAAAGGTGTCAGGGGTCCATTTCCATATATTGTATTCTCCAGACCTATTTGAGGTGAAATACAAGGATTTTCCAGCAAAATAGGAATTGGGATTCACCGGATTATCCTCGGAACAAGCGCTTAGTAATCCAACGAAAAATAATAGGGTAAGGTGGGAAAATGGAACCTTCATGGGCTATGGTTTGCAACGCGATGTAAAAATAGTAAAATGAAATGGTTTAAGCCTACGCTTTCCAATGATTTCCTTTGATATACACCATCGGTTGATGTGAAACGGCAAACCTGTATGGATAATAAGAAAGCCGTGGTACTTCTGACCCATAGGTGGGGGGAGGTTTAACCCGGTTGAAATTGGCCCATTTGCCCGGCATTAGCGCACCGCAAAAGGGTCCTAAATCCATAGCGACTGCGCTGTTGCGGGTAAAAGCTGTAAGCGCTTCTTCTGGGCTCATGCGCAATTGAATACAGGCCAACGACCAAATAAACCAAGGGTTCCCAGATGGACAAGAGCCTGGATTTAAATCGGAAGCTAAGGCCACCGGCAAACCGGCGTCTATCATCGTACGGGCAGGAGGGTAGGGGATGCGCAAGAAAAAGGCGGTTCCGGGTAAAAGGGTAGGAATGGTGTCCGATTGCACTAAAGCCGACAGTTCTTCTGGCCCCGTAAATTCTAAATGATCAACGGAACGGGCATCATACGCTACACCCACTTGAATTCCACCCGAATAACCCAATTCATTGGCATGAATTTTTCCCCGATATCCCAAAGATTGGGCTTTGGACAACATCTGGGCTGTTTCTTCCGGCGTAAAAAAGCCTTGGTCACAAAATACATCTACATAATCCATTAATCCCGCTTGGGCCGCATCCGGGATAAGCTGCTCCGTCACCATTTCTACAAACGCCGCTCTTTTTTCTCTATATCCTTGAGGTAAAGCATGGGCGCCTAATAATGTCACTTTGATGGGAATGGGCGCTTCTTTCTTTAATCGCGCGGCCACCCTAAGCATTTTCATCTCTGCTTCGTAACTTAATCCATAGCCGGTTTTTATTTCCATGGCCAAGGTGCCTTGTCCAACCAGTTCAATAAGCCTTTGCCATGCGGACTGAAACAAATCTTCCTCTGAGGTTACGGCGAGTTTTTCTGCCGAATTCAAAATGCCTCCTCCGCTGGCTGCGATGTCCTCATAACTCGCACCTGCAATTTTTTGGTCAAATTCATGGGCACGCCATGCCGCAAAGATTAAATGGGTATGGCTGTCGCAAAATCCGGGGAAAAGCCAATCTCCTTCACAATCAATTTGGCTTTCAGTTTCTGGAGGGCGTCCAGTTCCCGTAGCCACAATAACACCTTCCATTACTTCCATCCAAGCTTCCGAAAGAAAGGGATGCTTGTGCATGTCTGTTCCGGAAATGGCACCATCGTGACTAAAATGTCCGTAAAGTCGTCCAATATTAAAAAAAACTTGATGTGCCATGAACCTTCAAATAATCCGGCCGTAAAGGTAGAAGAAATGGCCGAGGTGCAGGTAATTTTAACGCCCTTTTACCCTTTTCTTTTCTTGGCTAAGACGTGTTAAAAAGTTGTAAATTGTACGCCGAATGCGGAGTCTGTTTTTGGGGTTTTGGCTATTGTGTCATGTGCTTGGAGCGCAGGTGAAAGTGCGCTTTCAATGGGTAGATGCGGATGGTGCACCTGCTCCTTTTGTTTCATTTAATCTCTTAGGCACCCACCGTCCTTTGGCTATGATAACCAATTTAGATGGTGAGTCTTCGTGCACCTTACCTCCATTGTTTAAAGGTATGGTGGTGGTTACCGATCCACGATTTAAAAAAAACACAGAACGGGTTTGGATTGGGCAGAGGGATACTTTGCTCCTATTCAAATTGGTAGCCAAGCCTGCTTCGTCTGACCCCAATGATTTAGAACTTGAAGATAATCCTGCCCATAAAGTGATTCATGAGGCTATTCGCAGGAGGGTTTGGAACCTGCGGCGGCAAGAGCAAATCACAATGGATGCCTTTACAGGCGTCAGGGTCAGGGTAGATACGGTTCGTGCACATTTTCCTCGCTTTTGGGTTTTTTCTCAAGTCCCGGATTCGTCTCAGCAAGGCGTGCAATATATGTCGCAATCGCTTTCTCATTTGTATTTCAAAGCTTTTTCTACGAATATCTTTGAAGATATCACAGATTTTAGGGAAGCAGGAGATCGTCGTCAATGGCCATTTGCCTACGATGCGCGTGGTATTCACCAATTCAGTTTGTATCAGTCCGAAACCACTCCTTTGGCCTTTTCAGACGAATTGTTTATTTCGCCCATCTCTTGGGGTGCGTTTCAATATTATCGTTTTTCTCTCATAGAAAAGTTTTATCGGTCCGGCGTCCGGATTCACCGCATCAAGGTGTCACCTGTCAACCCTTACGGTCCCGTATGGTCTGGTGAAATTTGTATTGCAGAAGGCTCTTGGGCTCTGCAAGAGGTGCGGTTGGCCATCAAAGATCCGGCACCCATGTATCGGGTAGATTCTTTGGTGTATGAAATGGATGGTCGCAGGTTTCCGGGTGATTTTTGGTATCCGGTGCGCACTTCTCTAAAAGCGTGGAAAAGGATTTATGGTACGGATATCTCTTATGAGGTCTTTTCTACTTATCATAACCATCTTTTTCCCGAAGACAGTCTTTCCATTCCTTTGCTTCAAAAATATCGGTTGCCTGAAAAAGCACTTCACTATGACGATGCTTTTTGGTCCAAGTGGGCTACGGCCTTACCGGAAGAGGAAAGAAACTTTTGTGCTCAGGATAGCATTCATCAATTACAATGCAAGCTGACGGATCAGGGTTTTGGCGAAGCTCCCGCACAGCCTTTCAAATGGAGCCATCTTTTGCTTGGCCGTACCTCTGTGAATGAAGCCAAGCGCTCCTACTTATTTTTTGATGGGATTTTAAATGATAAAATGGAGTTTAATTCCGTGGAAGGATGGGTTTTAAAACAGTCGTTGCATTGGAAAAAGACTTGGCGAAATGGTTGGACCATGCATGTAGAACCCATTGTGCGATATGGATTTCAAGACCGGGTTTTTAAAGCCAAAGGAAGGTTAAAGTGGGAACAGCCTTCGCATAATCAAACCTGGACCTTGGAAGGTGGTCGATGGATGAATCAGATTAACCAGGCGGAACCTATTCATCCCATCATTAACTCTATCTACACGCTCATGCTGCGCCGAAATTTTATGAAATTGTATCGGCAAGATTTTCTAAAGGCCCATTATGCGCGTGAATTGGTAAACGGATTATATATGTCTTTGGGTGTGGAATGGGCCTCTCGCACCACCCTTGAAAACACCACGGATTTTAGCTTGATTCCTTATCCGAATCGCGATTTTACGCCCAATAACCCGAACATGGGTTTTGACCCCAACTATCAACTTTTGGGGCATCGCCGTTTGCTCTGGACCATCGGCCTAACTTTTAAACCCTTTCAGCCTCACGGCCAATTCTTATCCGAAAAACGTGTCTTCCCTTCGCCTTTGCCGGTCGTTTCTGTCTTTTTTTCTTCTGCAACACCTTGGTTGGGTAGCCAAGCCAATTATTCGTTGCTCTCTTTTGCCATTTCTCAAGATATTCCATTGCGACTTTTGGGCACTGGAAGCTATATCTTTAAGGCGGGCTATTACCTTTCTACCAAGGACATGACCTACTTGGATTACACCCACTTCCTTGGGGAGCAAACCTATTTTTTGGGTTCGTCTGCCAACGCTACTTACCTGGACCAGTTTCGGGCGCTAGATTATTATCAATATTCGACCAACCGTCCTTTTATTGAAGTGCATTTCCAGCATAATTTTCGTGGTTTCCCTTTGACCCAAATTCCTTTATTGAAGAAGTTACGGTTAAACCATTACACAGGTCTGAATGCCTTGGTTATTTTCGATGGCAACCTTAGTAATTATTCAGAAGTATATTACGGTGTAGATAATCTGCTTGGTGCCATCAAACCTTTACGTTGGTTCAACCTGCGGGTGGATGTCGCCATGCGGGTTCGTGAAACGGGATTTTTCGCTCCCACGGTGCTGGTGGGTCTAGGCACAAGGTTTTTTGAAAGACGTTAAGGCTGTAAAAATAAAAGATGTGCGTAACTCTGATACAATAACAGAAAGAAGAAAGCGCAAAGGGGAAGTATGGTCAACCGAGAGGAAATCTCACCTGACATCTTTACCAGATATTTTCTGGTTCTTCCCTTTTGCGCTTTACCTTAAAAATCTATCCGCATAGAAAATGGTCGGACGAGCCTCGCATTAAATGCCGGGCATAATGTCCTCTACTTTTAACTCACGAATAGGCCCAAATCCTGCCAAAGCCGACAAGTTCAGTTTTCTTCGGTCGCCAACAATGCAAACGGAAAGTTCAGAGGGACGAATATACTGGGCATGGAAAGCCTGTAAATCCTGCATGGAAAGCGCTGGGAGTTGTTCAAACACCATTTTACGACGGTCTTCAGTGAAGCCTAAGTCCTGGTGTTGGATATAACTCCACAATACCTGACCACGGATGATGCGCTGGGTCCGTATGTTTTCAAGAATGTTGTTTTTACATACTTCCAGATTTTTGGGACTTTGGGGCATGTCATCCAACAATCCTTTCATGGCCGAAGTGGCCTCTGGCATTTTGTCGGCTTGGGTTCCCAAGTAAGCGGTAAGGTAAAAATGGCGATTCGGACGATTGGGGGTTCCATAACCCGCATACGCTGAATAGGCATAGGCCTTAGACTCCCTGATCTCCTGGAATACCACAGAGCTCATGCCGCCGCCAAAATATTCATTGAATAATTGAACGGTAGGCAAAATTTGCATGGAAAAAGGAACACCCTTTCGCATGAAAATTACTTCTGCCTGCTGCATTTCATAATGGACAAAATATACGCCCGGTGTGGTGGATAACTCCGCAAAATCCACTTTAGCAGGTGGCTGCAACTGGTTAGAAGGCACCACATGAACTTTTTGGAGTTGACTGGCCAAGGGCTCAATGGCTTCCGGTCCATAGTATAAAATCCGGTGTGGATAGGCTTTCAGTCCTTTCACTTTGTCCACCAAAACTTGCGGGGTAAGGCTGCGTAATGCTTCTGGCGATAAAACGGCCAAATAGGGGTTGGATGTGCCATATTTCGCATGGTTGAAAAGTCCGCCCCAAAGCAGAGAACCACTATTGGTCCGATCGTTTTGCCGGCTTTTTAGTACATCTGAAATCAGGTTGGGTAAAGCTTCTGGATTGGTTTGGGCTTGATCCATCAAATGCTCAAGCAGTTTCACGCCTTCTTCGAAATCTGGCTGCAACCCAGATAACCTAACCACCACCCGTTCGTTGCTTACGGTGGTGCCAAAGCTACAACCTGTTTTGTAAAAGGCCTCCTTCATCTCTCTGGGATTGTACTCATTGGTTCCCAAATAAGAAAGGTAATCCATGGCCAAAGTGAGGGTTGGATCTGTCCATTGTCCCCATTCCCAAACATAACTCAATTCAAAGCGGTCGTTTTCTTTGTTCAAATGGTGGTAGATGGATATGCCGGGTTGCAAGTTTTTCTCGGCTACTTCTTTTGAAAAATCAACAAAAACGGGCGCAATTTCAGGCGCTTTTACAGCCATCATGGTTTGGAGGAAAGCTGACATGGTGTCACGCTGAATGGGAATGGCTGTGATTTGAGGCTTTTCCACCTGCACACTTTCTTGTCGCTCTCCCATCCGTTTAAAAACAACAATGGGCTCAGACAAGGTGGCGGCCAAAAAGCTTACAATGTCTTGTTTGGAGAGGCCGGCCAATTCTTTATATCGATGAACAAATTTGCTGTAATCTAATTCATTTATAAAGACTTCTTGTAGAAGATCGTTTCGGCCATAATTGGATTCCAAGGCGTTTCTAAAATCTAAATTCATGTGCTTTAAAGCGGCCTCAGGAAGCCAATCCGGAAAGTCTCCTTTTTTCAATTTTTCTACTGTGCCAAGCAATGCATCCCTCACTTCCTCTAAAGTTTGTCCTTCTTTGGGCGTGCCGCTGAGCATCCAAACCGAATAATCCTTTAAAAACATGCCATAGGAGCTGGCCGTGAGAACTTTTTGCCCCTGAATTAAATCTAAATCGATGATTCCGGCGGTTCCATTATTTACCAACATATCTGCCAATTCCATTTTAGCAGGCTCATCGGTATGTAAGCCTCCTAAACGAAACCCGATGACTACAGATTCTTCTTCCGGACCTGTAATTACAATGGGGTTATTGGCGTTTGAAACCACCGGTTCTTCCGGTTGGTAAGTATATTTGGGAACTTCTCCCGTTCTCCAACCGCTAAAATATTTTTCCGCCCAAACGATGGCTGAATCCGGAACAAAATCTCCTGTAAGGATAATGGCCATGTTGTTGGCTACATAATACGTGTCAAAGTATTCCTGGATTTTTACAATGGAGGGGTTTTTTAAATGCGCCACGGTGCCAATGGTGGTCTGTAAACCATAATTGTGGTTCCGAAACAAAGCGGCCATTAAGGTATCAAACACCTTTTCTTCATCTGAATCTAAACTGATGTTTTTTTCTTCGTAAACGGCTTCCAATTCGGTATGAAAAAGTCGGAATACAGGTTTCCTGAAGCGTTCGGCTTCAAAGGCCATCCAGCGGCCCAGTTGGTTGGAAGGGATGTCATTGATATACACCGTTTGTTCGTACCAAGTAAAAGCGTTGGTTCCGGATGCTCCGAGCTCGGCCATCATCCGGTCATATTCATTGGGAATGGCGTATTGCGCCGCCAACTGAGACACGGAATCAATCTCCTGATAAATCTTTTTACGAAGTGCCGGATCTTGGGTAGAACGATACCTTTCATACAATTGGGTAATGGTATCTAAATGTGGTTTTTCTGCTTCATAATTTAAAGTGCCATATTGGTCTGTACCTTTAAAAAGCAGGTGTTCCAAGTAATGCGCCAATCCGGTGGCATCTGCAGGGTCATTTTTAGAACCGGTGCGAACCGCAATAGATGTGAAAATTCTTGGCGCAGCCGGATTGACACTCATGTAAAGTTTTAGCCCATTTTTCAAGGTGTACACCTGGGTTTGGATGGGGTCATCTTTGAACGTTTCAACCTGGTAAGGATTTGAAGAGCAAGCCCAAAGGGAAAGGGTGAGGAGTAGAATAAAGTAACGCATGAAAACGGAATTTAAGTGCATAAAGATAGGAGTTTTGGCATCCATTTTAGTTGTTTTTCAAAGACTTTGATGAACGTGTGCTTTGATGAGGGTTTACGTTTGGTTTCGGGGAATAATCGTTATGATTTGGCTCATTTTCTTTTAAGCAAACAGGTAAAATGCCTCCTACCTAAGGAGTGATTTTTTTGGATGTGGCAAGTGGTGAAAAGGGGTTTGCCTACCTTTGTTACATGACGCCAACCTGGATGCTCGTATTGTCATTGATTAGTGGATTAGGGGTTTTCCTATTTGGTATGTATCTTTTGGAAGATGCGGTTCAAGGGCTAGTAGGTGGGTATTTTCATCGTTGGATACGAAGATTTACCAAAGGTCCCATACGTGGCATTCTTACAGGCGCCCTTGCTACGGCTATTTTGCAGAGTTCGAGTGCTGTTACACTTATGTTATTGGCTTTTACAGGCGCTGGCCTTATTGGATTAGCCGATGCCATTGGCGTGGTGTTGGGTGCCAATCTTGGAACCACCATGACTACCTGGTTGGTGGCGCTGTTGGGTTTTAAAATTTCTATCGAAGGATTGGCCATTCCTCTCGCTGGTTTGGGCGGTATCGGCTTATTGATTACCGGCAACAACAGTGTTTGGCATGGCATCTGGAAATTGATTGGTGGTTTAGGATTGGTGTTTTTGGGGATTGGACACATGAAAGATGGCATGGAAGACCTCACCGTTTACTTTAGTCCGGAACAAATGATGGAGTGGTATTCTTGGCGGTTTGTACTGGCTGGATTTTTACTCACACTTTTGGTTCAGTCCAGCTCCGCTGCCATGGCCTTGGCCCTGTCCATGTTATATTCCGGATTATTTAGCTTTGAGCAAGCTTGCTTTTTGGTCATTGGCACCAACATAGGAACCACGGTTACGGTCGCCTTGGGGGCACTTGGCGCGAATCGGGTGAAAAAGCAGGTCGCTGCTGCACATTTTTTATTCAATTTGCTCACCGGACTCATTGTTTGGCTGTTCCTCAGCACTTTGGGTTGGTCGTTTTTATCGATTGATGAACAAGCGCTTGGGCCCGTGAATGCCTTGGCTTTGTTTCATACCCTGTTCAACGGGTTTGGGATTCTTATCTTTCTACCCTTTATCCCATGGTTAGCGAAAATCCTAAACCGTTGGTTTCCTGAGAATCTCAAAAAGGATGTGCTGGAAGAATTGCCGGCCTCGGTTCCTTTGGCTGGCGTAGAAGCTGTGGTAAAAGAAGTGGAATTGGCACATGGAGCCATGGGCCGCTGGTTTAAAGGGGAGAAAGTTTCGTCTGTTCCTCCCTTAGCCTCTTTAGAATCTTTGGAATTACGTCTTTCTAAATATGCCGCCACGCTAAGAAATTCTGCCTTGGCTGCCCCTGATGCAGCGGCATTGCAATCTGCGCTTTTGGCCATGCGAGCCCTCGTCTCCACCTCACAGTTATGGACAGAAGCCCAACATGCCATTCCTTCGAAGCCCAACGCCTTGGAAGAATCTTTCACTGCGCTTTTTGCTCTGGTGCACAAGGCAGCCAGTACCGTGGGGCAGTTTCATCAAAAAAAAGATTGGACTTCACTGCGTCATGAAGTTAGACAAATAGACATGGACCATTTTCAAAAAGCCTACAGCGCATTGGAAAAGCATGGAATTTCGGAAAAGTACCAACAAAGTTATGCCATGGTACACCGCTTGATTTTTCAAGCTTTACTGCAATGGTTAAGGGCTGGAAGAGATTTACAAATGGCCCGTGACCAGATGAAAAATCAAATAGATACCGCTTCTCACTGAGAAAACAGAGACGCAATATCTTCTAATGTAGGACGTATGTAGAACCGGCCAATATGTATTCGCTTCGATTCATGAAAAAATGTTATTAATTGAGCTGTTTTTCTAAGGAGTTGATTCGGGAATGTTTAATTTGTAGCATGAAGGTTGTATGGCCACGTTTTATTAATTGGGGATATTGGATTCTTGTCATTTTTTTAAGCAATACCCTTTACGCCCAATGGCCTCAAGGCAAATATTGGATACCTAGTCCTTTTGAATGGTCTAATTCCGATACCCAAACCTTTGGAAAAGGCATAAGTTGGTGGTCACTAGATCCCATAACCCATCAACTCCAAGGTTTTTTCGACCTTTCTTCTCCCGCTTCTTCTCATTTTTCTGGTCATTCAGAGCAACGACCGCTGGAGGTTCCTTTCTTCAACCCTTCTTGTCATTGGCAGGGCTTCTCCATGACTGCCCCCGGCACATTTCAGCCGGAACAACATCCAATGCTCAACGTGCCCTTTTCCTTGCCGTTTTTGATTCAGTCAAACCAAGGTGATGTCTCCGTCTTATTAGAAGCCAGATTTCAAAACAGCACTCGTTTTTCAGACCCATCTCCCTTTTTGTTGCGTTTTTCTTTTGAATGGGAGGTTATGGCGCCCGGTTTCTCAGATTGTTTACCGATGACTTTTTCCTCCGGACGGATGGAGGTTGAGGTTCCCATGGTTGTTTTAAACACCCCATAAGCATGTTGTCCGAAACAAATGCGCAAGTGCTGGTGATAGGCGGAGGCATCGCAGGTTTAACCCTCGCGTTGTTGCTGGCTAAAAAAGGCATTGAGGTGGTGGTTCTTGAACAGCATGATTATCCACGACATAAAGTTTGTGGGGAATATTTGTCCATGGAAGTCCAACCTTTTTTAAATGCATTAGGATTGGATTTATCAGAAGTACATTTTCCTCATATACGAAAGCTTTGGCTGAGTGCTGCCAGTGGAAAATCTGTCCGCAACCGATTGGCCATGGGTGGTGTAGGTGTGAGTCGTTTTGCCTTGGATCACATGCTTTTTAAAGCAGCTACAGCGCAAGGCGCACATGTATTTACTCAAACCCAAGTGGCGCAAGTAATTCCGCGTGACAAGGGATATCAAGTTTTAACCCGTGATGGTCGTCATTTTTGGGCCGACATGGTTGTAAGTGCCCATGGGAAACATGGCAGCCCGGATCGATTTTTACAGCGTGTCATTGATAAGTCTCAAGCCATTTATACCGGTTTGAAATGGCATTTTGAAGGGCCTTGGGAAAAAGACCTTGTCGCCTTACACAATTTTCCCGGAGGGTATGCCGGTATTTCTGCCGTGGAAAATGGAAAAGTCAATGTGTGCTGTTTGATTCAAACGGCGCTGGTTCGGGAGGTGAAAAATCCCAAAGATGCATTTGATGTCGTCTTAGCCCAAAACCCGCATATTCGGGATTTTATGGAGCAAGCTGCTCCAAGTTGGCCAGAACCTTTGGCCATCTCAGCGGTAAATTTTGCACATAGACGTCCCGTAGAACATGGCATTGCCATGTTGGGAGATGCCGCAGGACTTATTGCCCCGCTTTCCGGGAATGGCATGGCCCGTGCCGTGGTTTCTGCAGCGAAGATGTTCACGGCCATGGAGGCTGAAAGATTTGATTTTAGTCGCCAATCCGACATGCTACGGCATTATGAAAAATCTTTGCAAGGGATACCGGCCTTACAACTCCGCATGGGACGAACCTTTCAATCCCTTTTTGGCAGAGGCATGGTATCCGAAACGGCGCTTTCAGCACTCAAAATTTTTCCGTTTTTCCTCCCACTTTTGATTAAACAAACCCATGGTCGTACCCTCAGTCCCCTGGCCTGACTTTTCCCAAAGAAGTCGCGCACCGGAGATCATGGATCGTTCGGATGTTCCCCCTTTGGCCTTGGAAGCCGCTTTGACCGATATCGCCAAAGTAAACCGATTTTTAGGTGGAAGTGCCTCTCTTTTTGCCGGATTGAAAAAGTTGACCCAAGAAGGAATACCCTTTCCTAAACACATTTTGGACCTTGGCTGTGGGGGAGGAGACTTAACGCACGACATGGCCCAATGGGTAAATACCTATTATCCTGGAACCAGAGTGACCGGAGTAGACCTTTTACCAACTGCCATTGATTTTGCTAAAGCAAGGCATCACGCACCTGGATTGGATTTTGCTGTGGGCGATGCCTTTCACTTACAGGTGGAAGACCCCGAACAAACCCTTTTAACCTGTTCCATGTTCCTACACCATTTGTCTGACGCAGAGATTTGGAAATTTTTGGAGCATGCGCATACTGCCGGGTTCGGTGCGGTCATTTTGAATGATTTGCATCGACATTTCCTTGCTTTTTGGGGCTTCCGACTGCTGGCCGTCTTAGGTCGATTTTCGCCCGTAGCTACCCATGATGGTGCGGTGTCCGTATGCCGAAGTTTTGTTCGTTCAGATTGGCAGGCTTTGGTGCAAGGCACCGGTTGGCATGTGGCCTCGCTCCAATGGCATTGGGCTTTCCGATGGACCATTGTATTAAAAAGAAACGTATAATTGAAGATGAGCACCGACGTAAAGATTTTAGGAACAGGCACCGCTACGCCTCCTTTTACAGAAACTTTGGAGGAAACCCTCCAACATGTGGAGCGTTGGATCGCCAATGAGCCTGAACGGACCCGTGAAAAAATTGTCCGCATTTTTCGCAATGCGCGGGTGGGGCAACGGTATTCCATTATGTCCGGTGCCGAGGTGTTTACGCCTATGCCGTTTCACGAAAGAAACCAACGGTATGCAGCCGGGATGAAGGATTTGGGTGAAAAAGCCCTGTTGGCCGCATTGACCAATAGTGGTATTGCACCGCAAGAGTTAGACTTTTTAATTACTACTTCCTGCACCGGCATCATGATCCCAAGTGTAGATGCCTTTCTGGTGAATCGGCTTGGACTTCGGCAGGACATTATCCGACTGCCGGTAACCGAAATGGGCTGCGCCGGTGGTACATCCGGGCTCACCTATGCGTTCGAGTTTTTAAAAAATAATCCCGGGAAAAAGGCCGCCGTTTTGGCCTTGGAAAGTCCAACAGCTACTTTTCAAGTTAATGATTTTAGCATGGCCAACGTGGTGAGTGCCGCCATTTTCGGAGATGGTGCAGCTTGTGCCATTCTTGGACAAACAGAGGAGGTGAGGCCCACCCTTCAGCGAACAAAATTTTACCACTTTTTCAATGAAGAACGCATGATGGGCTTCGATTTGGTGGAAGGAGGCCTGCAAATGGTGTTGGATGTAAGTGTGCCGGATAAAATTGCCTCCCATTTTCCAGGCATTGTAGGGCCATTTTTACAAGCGTGTGGATTGCAACCTGAACAAATAAAACATTATATTTTTCATCCCGGAGGCAAGAGGATTTTACAAACCATAGAAGATTTGATGGGGGCTTATGCGCCCGATTTGTCGGTGACTTACGACATCCTTGCACGCCATGGAAACATGAGCAGTGCGACCGTCTTATATGTGTTGGATGCATTTTTGAAAAAGGAAATTCCGGCCGGTGAGCACGGGTTAATGATGAGTTTCGGTCCGGGCTTTACCGCCCAAATGATTCATATGCAATGGAAATAACATCAGGGAAAAAGTGGGCCGTAGTGCTGGGTGCCTCAGGTGGCATGGGCTGGGCCATTGTGCAGCGTTTGGCCAAAGAAGGCTTTTCCATTTTAGGTGTCATTCGCGAACGGCGGCAACAGGAGATGTATTGGCAGGAAGAGGCGCAATCCTGTGCAAAGGCGCACGGCGTTGAGGTGATTTTTCAAAATGAAGATGGGATTCGAGAAACCGCAGTGAATGGATTGGTCCAGCTTTTGGCTGAAAAGGCAGGTCCTCATGGGGTATCGGTCTTTGTACATGCTTTGGCCAAAGGAAACCTAAAATCTTTAGCGGCCGAAGATGAACAGCGCATGTCTACCGCCGATTTAATGTTGACCTTTGAGGCCATGGCCGCTTCGTGGTGGACTTGGACGTCTGCATTGTATGCTGCAGGCGTATGTGAAAAGGGAATGTTAAATCTTGGACTCACGAGTGCAGGAAGTCAAAGGGTTTGGCCCTATTATGGTGCGGTAGGAACTACCAAAGCTGCGCTGGAACAATTGGCGGCAAGCATGGCGGTAGAACTTGGCCCGAAAGGCATTCGGACCAATGTGATTCAGCCGGGCATTACGCAAACCAAAGCCTTGGAGATGATTCCAGGAGCGGAGCAATTTGTCGATTTCGCCAAGAAAAATAATCCCATGGGAAGATTAACCCTTCCTGAGGATGTGGCAAATGTCGTATATTTGCTTACAACAAAAGACGCTGCCTTTATCAATGGTGCCGTAATTACGGTCGATGGGGGAGAGTCATTATGCTGACCGACTTTGTAAAATCAACGTTTTCAAGACATACTT
>CAZRHR010000036.1:0-27994 GCA_964599915.1 uncultured Candidatus Competibacteraceae bacterium
GAGCACAGAATAACCTTTGGTAGCAGTCGAGGCGCCACCTATTCGAATACGCACGATGAAGTATTTTACTCCTGCAACCTCCTTTACACCAACATAAGAACTTTGAAGAGAAATAGAATCGCTGCTCGTAAGGTCTGTATGTCCTCCGTTTGCACCGGTGGTGAGGTCGCTATGGGGCTCTGCCTCCAAAGATGGAAGGGGTATCAGCCGCAATTCACTGCCGGTCCCAAAATCGTGCTTGGAAATAAAACCTGTAGAACTAGAAGACACATAACCATCATTATTAGGGTCTAATACGCTTTTACCTAAAACGGTTTGCGTCGGACGGAATATCAGACCGGGCTGTTGGGCAAATAAGATAAAGGGTAGGCAAAATAATGCCAGAGCCAGAAAGCATTTGGGTTGCTGCTTCATGCGGATTGGGTTCTAAAATATAAACTAAAATATGCGAGACAAATATAATCAACTTTTGTAAAGTTGTATCCAAATTTTAAAATTAATGTAAATACAATTCACTTAGATTGTAAATATATATTTCTTAGTTTTTAAATATTCATTTTCAATTACTTACATACCCTTTTATTGAGTATGTGACAATTGTCACAAGAAACGTTTTAGATGTTTTTTATTAACAAATAGATGACGACTCCATTATTTGGATAAACTATATCTAAATTCAGGGCCAAGGTGTGCTTTGTATAATAAATTTTCAACATCCAATTGAGCCCCATTAGGCATACATCCATAAGCCAATAAAAACTATTATTAGATGTTACAAAAAGACTTAAAGCTAATTTTTTTCATTAATTTTCTATTCCATAATCAATACATCTGAAGTCATAAGCATGGGTAAATCGTCTCCTGCAACAGGAACACGCACCCCATTATTGAAAAAAAAATTACTAAAGAAATATGTAAACATTTTCTTCACACTATTGACATAAAAGATTGAAATATTCTAATTTAAATTTCTTCAATGAAACCAATCCATACCTTTAACCACCCACCGATTAACCCTCTCCATGGATTTGTCATGGACCGAAATACACCAAATTTGAAATCGTGAGCGCTGTAGGTTTGCGTAAAATCATAAAGGGGTGAATGTGTAGCATGGCTAAAAGCCTTTACAAAGCTTGCTTTTGCTTTAGCTACCAGGTGATAAAGCGAGCGAATGTTGTATCCAAGGCCTTAAGCCTTGCTGTGCGTGAATAACTGTGAAGCCTCATTATACCCTCTGGAACTTAATAGCGCAAACCCATGAATAAACGAAACTTCATTACAACTTAAGATTCAGGCACCCTTGTATTGCGAGGCGGCCACCCTCCCAATTTGGTCAGGATTCAAACAAATTCTAACTGATTCCGCAAGGCTCCTTTACGCCTTAAACCAACAAAAAACAAATACACACTTCACATATTTCGCTCAAATAGGCGAAACAAGAATATCAGACAATGGCTTACGTTTCCGAATGGCATTTTCTCTGCTTTTAAATGGCTCCTCCAAATGATCCGCGGTGGTTGGGATACCTACCGCAATAAAGCATACGGGCACCAATTGTGGCTCTTCTGACTGCCTTATGCAAGACAAACCAAACAATTCACTGGTTTTATCAAAATCAAAACCACCCATCATCCTACCAATCAAACCCATATGGGTGGCCTGTAACAATAAGCTCGTATTTGCAGCGCCTACATCATGCCAATCGAACCGATTGATATGCTGAATCCCATCGTGCCAATTATACGCCAAAGACAATATCAATGCACCCGCATGCTGCGCCCATACTTGGTTCCCGGGTTGAAGACAATCCAGAAACTGCTTAAAACGCTTTTCATCTGACCTTAAGGCCACCGCATACCGCCAAGGCTGTTCGTTCATGCTGGAACTACTCCAACTTGCAGCCTCTAATAAAAGATTTACTTGAGATGGGGTAAGAGAGGAAGGTAAGTAGGCCCTTCCTGAAAAACGCTTTTTAAGTAAAGGATGAATTTCAGGCGATGCCGTTGCTTCATGCGCTTCCCATGAAAATTTGGAGGATGTATCTTTAGTCATAACCATACCTTGGCTTAACCCAAGTACCTAAAAAATGTTCAAAAAAAAACCGGCTTTCGCCGGTCTTTTACTATTCAAAGCGATATCTAAAATCTTTAAACTGGTAATTGCGAAGTAGAGCGGATGTCAACGTCTGACCAATTCCAGCCTGGGCTTGCTGCACAAGCGCTTGTCTGTTTTGGCTATAATCCGGCATGTCAGGTGCTTTGGTTTTGGAAACGACTTGCACAATGAAACTCGCCGCATATCCTTCAAATGGACCGAGCAACTGACCTTCTTTGGCACCAAACATACGCGCTATAACGAGAGGCTCAGAACCCGCTTGGTCCAAAAATCCATTCCAAGTCAAATTCTGTGTAGTACGCACAGATTCACCTAAGGTGGCTGCCGCTTGCTCGATGCTACCAGCGGCCAAAGCAGCTTTCATTTTTTCTGCTAACTGACTATGTTTCTTGGAACGAATATAATCACGGGTAACCAATTCCCGGACACCTTCCAAGGTAGGCTCATATCCAAAATCTCCCGTCACTACAGCGACCAAAAAGCCACGATCTACAGAAAACACCTGAGATAAAGTATTTACCTCAGCATCCAATGCCCAACGACTAACCTCGTTAGACCCTTGAACCGTTCTTAATCCACGAGATTCTAAGGTTACATATTCATCCCGAACAGGAAAACCTTGCATTCTGCTGGTACGCATATATTCGCGTGCATCTGATGTACCTTCTTGGGCTAAGGCAAATTCGGAAGCCTTGTTGTACGCCTGATCCAAGGTCTCTTTACCGGGAACAATTTCGCGATAAATTTCACCATAAAGGATTTGGCGAATCGGACGTGTCGATTTCGTCCGGTAAATGATATGGAAACCAAACTGAGAAGTAGCTCCCTGATAACCGCCATTTACACAAACAAAGGAGGAATCAATATACATAGGGTCCATTTGAGAGGTACGGGTCACCCATCCCACTTTACCACTATCCGCTTTGGCAGCTTGGTCATCATTAAATTGGGCTTGCAATTCGAAAAAGTTCGCGCCGGACTTTAAGGCTTGCAACAAAGAGTCTCTAAGTTGTCGTTTAGGCTGAACCTCTTCCTCCTGTTGTGGTTGGAGCAAAATATGATAAGTGAACACAGAATCTGCTTCATCTTTTTCAGCCAACTTTTTAGACATGATAAAGCGGCCATTTTGCACCATGGGTCCAACCACAGTGCCAGCAGGCGCATTGAACAACAAAGAATCTACCACCGCAGCTAACGCACCCTTCTTCACATAAGTGGGTACTTGAGGCTGGTCCTTGGTGTGTTGGTAGATAAATGCTGTATCCTGGTTGCTTTCCACAAAAGCCTGACGAATTTCTGCCAATTCACTTTTCAAAACCGCAGAATCCTGAGCAGATGGAATGGCTACAAAATTTACATATTGCAGCTGGCGATAAGGCGCAGAACGGTATTTCCAACCATTCTCTTTGAAATAAACAGCCAACTCCTTCTCATCTACTTGAATAGTAGAATCAGAAATGGAGGTAAAAGGCACCATCACATACTGAACATTGACCATGGAAGCACTCTGGCCAAATTGTGATTTGGCCTCTGCCTGCGTGACATAAGTAGACTTCGCCACCAAAGTTTGAAATTTATTCATGCGGTGTTCTTGCACCACATAGCGCTGAATCATAGACCACTGGGTCTGGGCTTGCACAAAACCCGCGAGATTTTCCTGTGGAATTTCTTCCAATGGCGTAGCAAATTGTTTGTCGTATTCCAAAACACGATCAGGGGAAAATTGACCTGTGTTTGGGTCTGTAAACATTTGTCGAATGTATGGATGAACAATATCACCGGCAAAAAGGGCCTTTTCTTCTTCCGTAGACACAAAAATGCCTGCCTTTTCCATCTCTGGAATCATCACCACCTTTTCTCTGAAATAGGCCAAAGCGGTGTTGCTCATGTCTTGAAGCGCCTGCTCAGAAAAGTCATCGGAGTTGTTGATGGTGGCTTGTTCAGCCTTCAAAAACTCAAGATAACTGAAGAACTCCTGGTCCGTAATTTCGGTTTTCCCGAAGGAGAGCACCACATTTTTTTGGTTATTTCCTATTCCAGACAACAAGTCTGTAAGGATAAATGCGAGCATGGTTAATCCAACGACTACCAATAATAGCGTTCCACGCTTACGAATACTTCCAATTACTGCCATAACCTAAGAGGGGTTGTAAACAAGGGCACGAATATACAAGTTTTTTATACAGGATAAATGGAAATGCACAATGGGCTGTGAATATTAAAAATACACCGCCATATTTTACCAAGTAAGGATGACTTGGCCGCTTCCATTTTGAACGCCTTGTGTCATTACACTGTTGGTTCCGTTGGTATAAGAAGCGCCACCTCCTCCACCAATGGTGTAAGAGCCTCCGCTTCCGCCTGAATAGCCGCCGCCACCGCCGCCGCCATGAAAACTTCCACCGCCGCCACCGAAACCTCCGGGGTTTGAGTATCCACCATTTCCACCGGCACCACCGGCCGCTGCGCCACCTGTTGCCCAGCTATTACTTGTTCCAGCGCTGTTCCAACCACCACCACCGGCACCCGTTCCGCCACCGCCGCCATTATCTGACATTCCGCCGCCGCCGCCACTTACTCCACTATAACCGCCGGCGCCGCTGGTTTGGCTGGAAGTACCGTTCCCGCCATGAGCTCCGCCTGTGTAAGACGCACCGCCGCCGCCACCGGCTACTACCAATAAAACATTTCCACTGGTTTTTGACACAAATGACCCACCACCGCCGCCACCGCCAGCAATGCTTCCTACCCCATTGGCTCCTTGCCCGCCTACGCGAATGGTGATGGACTCTCCGGGAACTACCGTGTAGGTACTTTTTGCATAAGCACCTAAGCCACCATTGGCAGAATTGGGGCCATTACGTCCGCCACTGGCTCCCCAAGCTTCTACGGTGAGGGAAGTAACCGACGATGGAACCACAAAAGTTGCCGGCGAACCAGTGAAAGCAAAAGTCTGGCTTCCTGGTTGATAGGCTGCCGTAGTAATGCTATTGGAAGGGGCACTTGGTGAACTTGTTCCACAAGCACTACTGGCCACCACGGTAAAAGTATATGAAGTTGAGGAGGCTAGTCCATTGATGGTAATGGGTGAAGAGGCGCCAGACGCCGTAAAACCACCAGGAGAAGAGGTTACGGTATACGTAGTTCCGGCACCACCGGAAAAACTAATGGTGGCCGTTACGCCACTTACCGTAGCTGTAACGCTACTGGGTGCCACGGCCTGTGGCGTACAACAACCAACACCAACCCACGAGGTTCCATTGTAATACTGCATACAATGGTCTGTAAGGTTATAAATCTGTAAGCCCTCCGCAGGATTTAAGATGGCATTTCGCTGGATGGTGGTCAGGCGCGGCCCCAAAAATCCTCCATGGGTACCCTGAACCTCCAAGATGGCCGTTGGATCTGGCACGTTTGTGTTTATCCCTACGGATTGTGCACCCACGTTGTGTAATACTACACCCATCAGTAAAAACATTGAATATAGACGCATGCGTTATGTTTCTTAATGATTGAAAGATAAGCGATTTGCGCAAAATAAAAAAACGCAAACCTCGACATTGGAAGTTTGCGTTGATGATGTGGTACCAGCTGGAATCGAACCAGCGACACAAGGATTTTCAGTCCTTTGCTCTACCAACTGAGCTATGGTACCCTGATTGGGCTGCAAATCTAAAAAGGAATTTTGAATTTCCAACCCATTTTTGCCATAAGACTATAATTTTGTTTGGCTGCTTGTAAAATAAAACGCCACAAACAAGGTTATGTGTACCATGCAATCGGTTTTGGTCATAGATGAAGGAAATACCCGCACCAAAGTGGGGTTTTTCCCTGAAGGTGCTGAAAAAGTGGAGGAAGTGTGGATGTGGCCGGGGCGCATCTCCGACGATTTGGCTCACCCCCTACCCTACCATTTGGCCAATACATGTATCATTTCAACCGTCCACAAAGAAAAGTTAATCCCGCCCGGATTGGCAGAAAATCAAGTTTTCTTTGCGGACCATACCTCGCCCTGGCCTTTTTCCAATGCCTATGAAACACCTGAAACCCTTGGCATAGACCGCTTGGCTGCGGTGGCAGGCGGTGTATTTCATTTTCCAAAACAAGATTTTCTTGTTATAGATGCGGGCACCTGTATCACCTATGAATGGTTTACTGAGGGAAGGTACCAAGGCGGAATCATTTCACCGGGTCGCATGATGCGGGCACGCGCCATGCACCAATTTACCAGTAAACTTCCAATGACCGAATTAGAGGTAGAAGTAAACGTTCCGGGTAAAAATACCCAAGCGGCACTGGCGGCGGGAATACTCGTAGGAACTCTGTATGAATTCCAAGGATTTTACCGTGATTTCACATCAAATTATCCGGAAGGAAAGGTAATAATCACGGGTGGGGATGCCTCAGGGTTTGAGAATATAGCTGAATGTCCCATATTTGCAGCGCCAAATTTAATTTTAGAAGGGCTGGCTTATACCATGCGTCAATGGGGAAACACCAAATAACATACGGACTCTTTATTTTTGCCAGCCTGGTTTTGCTGCCATTACAAGGTCAGATTGACAATCAACCGCCTTATTCCTACTTTGGAATTGGAAAATGGCATGAACCTTCTGTTCAAAGTGGCTTTGGCATGGGTGGTGTATCGGCCGCCATCTTGGATAGCTCCATGCTCAATGTACTGAATCCGGCTTCGTATGCCGCCCTAGACATTACCCAATTTCAAGTGGGCGGAGAGCTAAACATTGGACAACGAACGCTCTCCAACAATAGCAGTGTGAGGGAATGGAATTTGCATTTAAACCAAATTCAACTTGGCTTACCGCTCATGCAAAGAAAAAAGTTTGGCTGGGGCATGTCGGCCGGTTTCCGACCACTTAGTTTCATGGGTTACGACTTTAGAGATACAGTACTGCAAACCTTAGGCAATGACACCTTACTGCAAGCACGTAGGTTCAATGGGGAAGGCGGATGGAACAGGGTAACCGCAGGTACAGGATTTCGTCTATGGAAAGGCATTTTTATTGGGGTCAATGGCCATTTTAACTTTGGCACAGTATCCAGAATTCGAAGCCTGCGATTCGATGATCCAGACCTTTTGGCCACACGACTTAAAGAAACCGTGAGAACTTCTTCTTTTTCCTATGATGTAGGCGTTCAATACCGCTGGAGATTCAAATATCATGAACTTTTACCAAGACCAGACGGCAAAAAAGATACATTGAAACGCTCCATGCAAGTGGTCGCAGGTCTTAGCTTCACCCCTCAACTGGATTATGCTGTAGAGCGAAACGAGACAGGAATTCAATATTTTCCTGGTGCCAACGGGGAATTCGGATACGATACTTTAACTCTTTCAGGCACACTTGGAACCGTCACTATGCCTTCTAAATGGTCTGCAGGGGTAGCCATTGGCAATCCAGACCAGTTCACCATTGCCATGGATGTAAGCCATATTGCCTATCAAGATTTTCGGTATTTCGGTGATGCCATTCCTGTGTATGCCAGCCACTGGGTATTCGCTTTGGGCGGCCAATTTCGTCCTTTTAACCTGAGGCAGAAATTTGCCAACGGATTAGGATTCAAACAAAATTTAGTCGTAAGGGCTGGTTTGCGCTATGCCAATCGCGGTATTCAACCTGACCAAGTTCCCATCGACGAATTTGGCATGAGTTTTGGCCTAGGAATTCCTGTGAAACATCGCTATGTCTATAACATTAACCTAACTAAAGCTCGAAGAACTGGAAGCTTTATCAATATTGGAGCAGATTTTTTCACCGGCCAGCCTAGGGCAACCAATGCTGGTTCAGACTTTTTTTTCCGGCTGAACCTCGGATTCACTTTAAGGGAATGGTGGTTCGACCGACCTTTGTATAACTAAAACAAAACATCATGAAAATGTGGCGAATAGGCATTTTAAGTATTGGATTAATGGGTTGGATGGCCCCACAAATCCACGCGCAAACCTCTGATGAATGTAAAAAACAATACACCATTCTTCAGGACAATGTAAAAGACAAGTCCTACCAATATGCCATGCCAGCCATGAAGTTCCTGTTGGATAGTTGCTTAACGGTAAGTACAGGACTTTACATTTACGGCGAGCAAATGTATTGGGCCATGTTAGGCGACAGCACCATGGCAGAGCGTAAACAAGGCCTTTTAGATAGCTTAGATTTGCTATACAACCGCAGACTCTTGGCTGCGGAACAAGACCCTCGCTTTGGTACCCCAGCCCTTATTGAGGGTAGACGCTTACGTTCTTATGCCAAATTCAGAACGAAAGAATATGAGGTAGTTCACAAACAAGCAGAAAAAGCAGTTCGCCTGGGTGGTGAAAATGCGGAAGCAGAAGTAATGTACCTCTACATGCAATTCACTGCCATTTTGCGTAAGCTCAATAAATTGGGCTGTGAAGAAGTTATTGAAGTGTACAATGAATTGGCGGACAACATCGAATTGAATCTGGAGAAGTACGAGGATAAGGATTCTCTTAGGTATGCTAATTATATGTTGGCCCAAGAGAAAGTAGATAAACTGGCGGGTCCATGTCTTACCTGCGAATCTTTGGTGGAAATTTTCAAGCGGGATTATGAAGCAAAGAAGGCAGATCCCAACTGGATTAAAAAAGCCGCTGCCGCTTTGGACAAAAAGAAGTGCATGAAGTTGGATGAATTTAAATCTGATGCGGTTTTAATTGCCCTTTTCGACCAAAACGTAAAGTTAAATCCCACGGCACAAGGCTATTGGCTATTGGCTAGGCTTCACCTAAACGCCGGAAACTGTGACGCTTCTTTGGGTGCTTTTCAGAAAGCCTTTGAAATGGAAGAGGCACAATCTCCAAAGAAAATGGTGTATGGCAAAGCCTTGGCGCTACAAACTTACGCCTGTGGAGATGCATCTGGTGCGCGCAGGGTCGCGAGGAGATTATTGGAAATTAAACCGGATTTTGGATGGGCTTACATGTTCATCGGCGATTTGTACGCCAGCAGTGCCAAGCAATGCGCAGGTGATGACCCGTGTACCGCTGGTGCCGCACTTTGGGCCGCAGCCGATAAATACAACCAAGCAAGAAATACAGATCCTTCTTTGGAAAATGAAGCCAGAAGACGTATCAATTCTGTGGCTGCAAGGTTTCCACTGCAATCGGATTGTTTCTTTAAAGACTTAAAAGATGGCAGCCCTGTAAATGTGGGTTGCTGGATCGGGGAATCTACTACCGTGAGAACCCGACAATAAACATGAAAATTTACAGCATTCATGCTTTGAATCGGATGGTCGTTGTTGCAACGGCCATCCTTTTTTTTGGTTGTGTAAACGACCTGGAAAAAGTCATGGATTTAACCTCTGACCGAGAACAACCCATTTTGGTCACGCATAAAGTGCGACTCACCTACGCTGACTCCACCGGTCCGTTATTTAGACTGGAAGCACCCTTAAGGGAAATTTATTTGGGGGAACAACCACGAAGCGTCATGGCAAAAGGCATGAAACTGGAAATGGGTGGCCCCAAAAACAGAAACTACTTGGTCGCAGACACTGGTATTTTTTATGATAAGTCCGGACTTATGGAAGCCATTGGCCACGTAAAAATGGTACGGCATACCGGCGACACCTTAAAAACTTCACGGTTGTTTTGGAATGAACGGTCTAAAATGATTTTTACCCGAGAATTGGTTTGGATTGTTTCGCCCAACGGAAGAATTACAGAGCTGTTGGGCATGATCGCTTATCCCGACTCCACTACATTTCTACATGGAAACCAGGCGCGTATGACTTTGCCAGTAAGTGATTATTAAACACTTAATAAGGAAGTTGACGTAACAAAGAGGCCGTAAGTGTGCGAATACCTGTAAGTTGCGTACAGGTTCTAGGGTCACGAATATCTCCTCCAAAACCAATGTATTCGTCTTGGGTTTCTGCATAAAATGATTCCACCGCTGTTCGCTGTGGTTTAAAGGGACTAAGGAGCAAAGTTTCCATAGCAATGGAACGTACCATTTTATGAAGATTCGGGTTGCGAACCTCATCAAAAACAAAGGCTGTCATTTCGGCCGAAGGAGCGGCTCTAAATGCACGAAAAGCACTTAATTGATGAAGAGATTGTTCATGTTGCGCAAAGGGCATCACCAAGGGAATCAAGTCCTTTAGTTTTAAATGATAGACCAGTTCCAAGGCCACTTGTTGATGATAAAAATCTGTTTCCGTTTCACCAAAAGGACTGGCAGGTGCTTTTTCCAACCAACCTTTTACCTGCGCCAACAGCAGAGAATCAGTCATGGCCTTTCCTTGAAAAACCTCAAAGGAAGCTTTGACAGCCCGTTCAAAAAAATCTTTTTGAATTATGGTTTGGTGGTAGCTATGGCGCAAGGAACAATTGACCCAACCTGCCGACAAGGGAACCATACCGCTGGTGGGCGTAGGCAATTGAAAAGATCGGCCTTTCCCCTGACGCAGAAACAAATAACAGGTGTCCATGTTCTGAAGCCAAATGCCCGGAATAGGCTCACCTTGATCTACACAGGTCTTTAAACTAAAAAAGCCTTGAATCCTAATTTTTCCGGAAACCGGCTTTCCTGCCAAGGTGGTCACCACCTCTGCATCGGCAAATTCAAATGAACTATTGTCCGAAATTTTCACCTGTAATACATGAGTAACACCGGGGAAATATTGCTCAAACCAAGGCTCATTCCATGTAAAGGCGCTAAGTTGAAACGGAACGATCCAAAGTAAAAATAACCAAAAACTGGCCTTGGATCCAATAGCTAACTTTCTCATCTGAAGGGGAACACTACCGCTTAATTGGTAAAACATGCGAATGCGTTTAAATGTAGGATTGGAAATCTATGGCCGGATAAAGATACAAAGGGAATGCATAGGCCTCCCTACACCTAGTGATTTTAACAGGCTCATTGAGGGATTGGCTAAAATCCTTTATTTTTAGCCAATGAAGCAACGTTTTTTTCTTTTGGCCTTCGGATGGGTTGCGGGAGCCCTAGCATCCGCTCAGAATCAACCCGTTGATGGATTAAGCAACATTCAGGCGAATGTGGCGTATTTGGCAGATGATGCCCAAGAAGGACGTCTTACCGGCACGGATGGTGCGTATCGCAGTGCGCAATACATTAGAAATCAATTTATCCAGATTGGATTGAAACCTTTTGGTACAAAGGATGGGTTGGTCCCATTTCCTTTTACCCAACATATTAAAGTTCGGATTTCTCCGGATCCTATGTGTGCCTTGCCAGGGAAATTTTATGCGATGTCTGCGCAATCGTATCCCATTTCTGGCAGTGGCAGCGGACAGCCCATGGGCAAGCTTATTCACCTTGGTTTTGGCATTTCTGCTCCTGAACATGGACATGATGATTATGCTGGAAAACCAGACTTGAAGGGAAAAATTGGCTTAATTGACATTGGCCTTCCTCCACTTCCTCATCCACACTCCCCGTTGGCCCAATATGCCTCCTTGGTTCGCAGGATTCGTACTGCAGAGCAAAAAGGATTGGCAGGTGTCTTATTTTACCGAAAAGACACCCTTTCAGACAAGCCTTCACAAAATTTATCGCCACGGGTGCCAATGGCTTCTATTCCCGCGTTGTTTATCGATGAAGATTTGTCAAGCCAAGATGGGAAGCCGTGTCGCATCGAAATAAATCTTCAGAAAACTACCGGAACAGGTTATAATGTGGCTTTTTTACAGGACAATGGGGCAAAAAGAACCATTGTTATAGGCGCACATTACGACCATGTGGGCTGGGGCGAAGAAAATTCTAGATATAGAGGCGCCACGCCTGCGGTGCACAATGGAGCCGACGACAATGCCTCCGGGGTGGCTGCCATGCTTCAAGTAGCGCATATACTTCGTCAAAAACCTTTGGCCAAGTATAATGTCCTTTATGTGGCTTTTTCTGGTGAAGAACTTGGTCTTTTGGGATCTTCTGCTTTTGTGGAACACCCGGAATTACATGCGCTCAACCTCAGGGCCATGCTTAACATGGACATGGTAGGGCGGTTGGAAAAAGAAACCAAAGGACTTGTAATCAATGGTGTAGGAACATCTCCAGTTTTTACTTCCATCACGGATACCCTTCGCCTGCATGGCATTTCAGTAAAAACCACAGAAAGTGGGGTTGGGCCTTCCGACCACGCAAGCTTTTATCATAAAGGTATTCCTGCCGTGCATTTTTTCACCGGCACCCATGCAGATTATCATATGCCTTCCGACGACATTGGCACCTTGAACCTCCAAGGCATTTTAGAAGTATCTGATTATGTCGCACAAATGAGTTATGGTTTGGACAGGGTAGATACTATTCCTTTTCAAAAAACCAAAGAACCGGAGCAAACCCGCATGAGTGCTAAAGTTTCCCTTGGTGTAGTACCTGATTACGCCTGGGAGGGGAAAGGAATGAAAATCTCAGGCGTCACTGAAGGAAAACCTGCTGCCATAGCGGGCCTAATGGGTGGCGACATCCTTTTGGCCATCGATGGCGTAGCCATTTCGGACATCTATGGATACATGAACGTGTTAGGAAAATATGCCAAAGGACAAACCTCTGTGATAAAATTTAAAAGACAGGAAGAAGAAAAAGAAGCAACCATCACTTGGTGAATCCAATATGGATTTACTCTTGTCGGTGAGTAAAAACCTTTATTTCATCTATTCTGGCGCGGGTAACCGAGGTAATTTGAAAAAGATGTGGACCGATGGCAATTTGCTCGTCCTTTTTAGGAATATCTCTATGATGATGAAGGACATACCCTGCCAATGTTTCATATTGGTCATCTTCCGGCAAGGCTAAGCCATATTTTTCATTGAGGTAATCAATTTCCAAGCGGCCTGAAAAGACATATTTTCCAATGTCCAGCTCTTTTTCTACCAAGGCTTCGGCATCATGTTCGTCCTCAATCTCTCCAAAAATCTCTTCGATGATATCCTCCATGGTAATGAGTCCGGAGGTTCCACCGTATTCGTCCACCACTACTGCGACACTTCTCCGGAGTTGAATCAATTGGGTAAGAATATCTTTTACATGCATGGTTTCCGGTACAAAATGTACAGGAATCACAATGGAAGCAATGGAAGTTGGCTGTTTGAAAAGAGCAAATGAATGCACAAACCCAACAATATCATCGAGGCTTTCTCGGTACACCATGATCTTCGAGTGCCCGGTAGCAATAAATTTTTCCCGGAGCTCATCCAATGTAGCATCTACCGAAATTCCAACGATATCAGGTCTGGGCACCATCCCCTCACGTGCTTTTATGGTGGGAAATTCCAGCGCATTTCTCAAGATTTGCACTTCATGATCCACTTCGGCTTTGGCCTCAGTGGCTTGGTCAGAAATCTCACGCAAATAATAACCAAGGTCTGTCCGTTGCAAGTTGACTTCTTCATCCTGAACAGGAATACGAAGTAGCGATTTCATAATAAAACGCGTAAGGCCAACGGTAAAACTCACGGGATAATAAAGGAGAACCTGAATAAAGGCGATGGGCACGGCAACAATCCGTAGTAAGCCATTGGGATTTAATGAAAATATGGTTTTGGGAATGAATTCACCAAAAACAATAATGACTAACGTCGAAATGAGGGTTTGAATGGCAATAAGCATCCCTTCGGAATAGATTTGACCTTGCTTAAGCCAATATTCAAAAACAGGATCAAACAATTTGCCCCACACCATACCATACACCACCAAGGCGATGTTATTTCCAATAAGAACAGTGGAAATAAAACGTGCCGGGCTTTTGGTAATAAAACTTAACCACTGGCCTACCCATCCGGGTTTGCTTTTGTCCAACTCAAGCTTGAGGCGATTGCCGGAAATAAAAGCAATCTCAACCCCTGAGAAAAAGGCAGATAGTAACAAAGAAAGGGCAAGCAATAGAATGGCTAAACTAGCATCCATGGAGGAAGGTTATGGTTGGTGGTCTTGAGACACAAACGAAAAGAATTTGGTATGTTTCAGTTTTTCTGTTGTTAAAGGTTTTTCCAGAAATCCTTTGACCAAAGTTCTTTGTTTGGCCCACTCGACATCTAAAGGATCTATGGAGGAGGTAAGCATAAATATATCGATGGCCGGCGTGGAGGAAAGCGAATGGGCAATGGTATCCAAAAAAGCCCATCCATCCATTTCGGGCATGTTAATGTCAAGAAATAGTAAATCAGGAAGGGTACCTTCTTCTATTTTTTGCAAAGCCAATTTTGGCTTATCATACAGGGAAACAGTAAATTCTCCCTCATATTGATGTAAAAATTTCGAGGTAATGGCCAGAAATATTCGGTCGTCATCTACCAGCCAAATGTGTTTCATGGGAGAAAGGTATAAAAATTAAAAATTTCGTCCCCTCTCCAGGCGTACTTTCCACCTGAATATTTCCACCCATGGCTTCAATTTGGCTTTTGGTAATAAAAAGTCCGACCCCGCGTGCATCTTCGTTGCCATGGAATGTTTTATATAAACCAAAAAGTTTGTTTTTATGTACACTTAAATCTATGCCGAGGCCGTTATCTTCAACAACGAGTTGAAAGCCATCTTCAAGTGTTGTGGTCGTAAATGTGATTTCTGGTGTACGATGTGGATGAGCATACCTGAGCGCATTGGTGAGTAGATTAAGTAAAATGCTGTCCAAATAGGCCTGGTCCCAGTGAATAATTAAGTCTTCCGGCACATGGACCATTACTTTGGCCTCACGTTTGGCAATGTCCATTCCCACCATATCAATGGTTTGTAAAATGGCCCTTTTCAATGGAATGGGTTTGCGCTGGATATCTCGCTTACTTTGAATTTGAAGCAACTCATTGAGGTTGCGCAAGGTTTCATCCAATCCATTACTTACCGTATGGAGATATTGAATCATTTCCTCTTTGGTTTCGGCATCTTTTGCATGTACCAGCATATCCGAAATACCAAGGATGTTGGACGCATGTGACCGAATATTATGAGAAACAATGTAGGAGAAATTCAGTAACCGTTTATTTTGTTCGCTTACAAGGTCTAAACTGCGTTCCAACTGGATTTCTTTTTCTTTTCTGTCCGATATGTCCAAGAAGGTTGCAGCCACCAGCTGTACTTCAGATAAGCCGGCAGGCAAACGAATGGCATTGACCAACATACTAAATTCATGGCCGTCCGAATGGATATGACGAAACTCTTCGAGCTGTATTTGACCTTCTTTATGCACCCATTCCAGCATTGTTTGGACTCGCTTTTGCTGCGAAGGAGCAAAGAATAATTCACAATTAGCACCAACGAGTTCCTCCTTGGTGCGGCCATGCCGGATGGCCATGTAATCATTCACATAAAAAATTTGACAATTCAGGTTCATAATCAACATACCAAAATTGGCATGGTCGAACATGACCTTGAACTGTTTGTTTTGAAGGCTTACAATGGATTTTCCCAAAGCGGAACCCAAAATTTCGAGTACCACTTTTTTCTGGGCAAAAATTCTAGGTTCCATGAGTAAGCCATGGCTTGGATAACCTAAAATCAGCTTTCCTATGTGTTGTCCTTCAAAGATCAAGGGGGAAATAAAAACCGTTTTAGACTTTCGTAAGTCCACCCATTCCTTTACGGCATTGGGAAGACCTTTGCTTTGCGCGTTCAACGTCAAATAAGAAAGCCCTTCAAAAGTTTTAAAGGAAGGAGCCCAAGCTTTGAGCACAGGTAAAAATGACCATTCCTCTGTTGGGCATTGATAGGTCACTTCAAGGTCTTCATCGGTAATTGACAAATGGTTCACAAGGATCCGTGCATCTTCTGCGCCAAAGAAAGAAGCCATGACCTGAAGAATATGCTGAAGGCCCTTTTCCAAATCTTTATCCTCTGCATTTAACATGCTTTCAGACAAGGCAGAAACCATGGTTTGAAAAGCCAGTTCTTTTTCCAAGGCAAATTCAGCATGCTTTTGCTCCGTGACATCTTTGATGTATCCATTCCATATACGCACCTTGTCCGCTTGTCTGGTGAGGGTAGCCAGCACCCTGAACCACATCCAGCTGCTATCCTCTGCCAATAACCTGAATTCAAAAACACGCTGTTCCTCGCTCACTGGGGCGGTATCCAATTGCTGTCGGAAGCGTTCCACGTCCTTCTTATCAATTCTTTCAAAGAATGGGGTAGCGTCCTTAAGTAAACAGGCGGCCTCAATACCGGTCATTTTAACTATAGACTCACTCACGAAAGTAAATCGGAAAGGTTCGCCCGGCACTTTTTTCATTTGAAAAATAGCCCCAGGAACATGTTTGCTTACTTCTTGTAAGGTCTGGCTTCGGCGAATTTCATCTTCCCGCTGCAGGCGATCCGTGACATCTCGGGTAATGCCAATGACTTGTTCTGTTCCATTTCCTCCTTTGATCTTGATGGCTTTGGCTTCATGGAACCTGGTATCCCCATTTAATGTATTGATTCTAAAAATGATGTCATAGGGCTCATCTTTCTGCAAAAAGGCCTGGAACCGCTCTTCTACCATAGGCTTATCCTCGGGATGAATCATGGTTTGCCAAAAGGAGAAAGTCAGCTCCATGTCCAAAGGAATGCCAAGCATTTTTTTCAAATACGGGTCCCAAACCAGCTTCCCGCTGGGCAAAAAGAGTTCCCAAATCCCAATACCCGTTTCACGAAGGGTAAAAGACAACTTCTCTTGTTCTTCCTTAATTTTTTGCTGCGCTTCCACACTTTGGGTCACATCCTCAAAAGTAGCATACACCTGATAGGGCTTATGCTCACCGGCACGGAACAAAGGAATGGCATGGATATTAATCCACCGGTATTGTGCTTCGTGCGGATGGTACACACCCATGATCACATTATCCACTTTTCTTCCCTTTTGTAGCGCCACCATGGCCGGGTGTTCATGGCCGGGGAAAGGACGCCCATCCGGATAAACCGCGCGCCATTCAGGATGGAAAGACGTGCGACCGAAAAGTTGGTCCTCGGTGAGTCCTAGGATTTCCAATGCGGCTGGATTGGCGTCGATAATTTCGCCTTTGGCATTTTGGTATACGACACCTTGCCGCATAACCTCGAAAAGGGTACGGTGCTTTTCTTCACTGGCTGCCAAATGTTGGGCGGTTTGCCACTCATGGGTAACATCTCTGATGGCACCAATAATTTCGCTACACACCCGTCCAGACATTCTGGCCTCAGCAAAAAAGTCTACCCAAATAGTTCTTTCATCTAGGGTTGTAAGTGAAAAGCTACGTTTTAGTACACCTCCACTCTTTACCAATGAGCGCAATTCTTTAGATAAGATTTCGCGAAGTGAGAAGTCTCCCGGAAGGAAATCTTGAAAACGAACGTCTTCATCGGGTAGGAGTCCAAGCATACGTCTGGATTGGGTGTCCAGATAAACTAATTCATTTGAAGGGGTGTAGGACCATGAGCCAACTTGCGCCAAAGCGGCCGCGGCCTCAAGGGTCATTTTAATATGCTCCAGTTCTGCATTTTTCCTGGCAAGCTCTTCGGCCACTTCGAGCCGGTCTGTAACATCTCTGGCCACAGCAAAAATGAGTCCATGCTTTACGCCGGCCCGCCACTCAAAATGTCTCCACTTCCCCTGCTTAGTGCGATAGCGATTTACAAAATCAATGACCTCGTGGCCTTCTTGCAACTGACGCATGGCCGAAGCTGTAGGCGCAAGGTCATCCGGGTGGATAAAATCTGCAAACCTGGCATGGGTCAAGGATTCCATGGAATAACCCAAGGTTCTTTCCCAAGCAGGATTTACTTTAACAAAACGGCCAGAGTGATCTGCAATACAAAGCAAATCCACGGAAGCCGTGAAAAAGTACGCCAGCTCAATTTCAACTTTTTTCAGCGTAGTTTCCAAAGCAAGTTGGGCGCTGATATCCCAACCGGTAAGAACTATACCAACTGACTTATCATCTTTTTCAGGCAGGGGTGTAGCTAAGAAACGAAAGGTTTTCCCACTTCGACCCAACTCAAAGTCCCTATACATTTTGTGTTGGGATTGATGCACCTGATCGATAAGCAAATGTAATTTCAGGCTGAGCACCTCATCTGCAATCACCTGCTGAATATCTATCCCTACAGCTTGGCTATTTCTAACCATAAAACCGGCAGGCGGCTGTACAAACAACCGTTGTACGTGATGCTTCTCATCTAAAACCACCACCAAATCGCCCATATTGGAAACCAAGTGCTCCAATTGGCGGTTGAGTTGGTTTAAATCTCTCTCTCTTTCTTTTAAATCGGTGATGTCATTATGGGCCCCCAACATGCGAATGGGTCGGCCATGAGAATCGCGAATCACCAAACCACGACAACGAATGAACATTTTCCGGCCGTTGGCGTGGGTATATCGAACCACTTGGTCATAATGGAAGCCAGGGTTCTCTATGGCCCTAGATATCAGCCGACCGGCTTTTTCAAAATCTTCCTTATCAATTATTCCTTGCCAACTGGCAGGAGAATGAGACATTTTGGATGGATCATACCCAAGGATATGCCAAAACTTCTCATCCATCCACTCTTCCGATGGACGCTCCAAATCCCAATACCATAAACCATCTAATGTTCCCTCCTGCAAAAAACGGAATAAGCTGCCATCCTCTCGAAGTCGATGAAAGAATTCCTCCTCAAGATAGTGGGGTATTTTAGATGATTTAGTAGCTTTTTCCATGTATCAATGAGCCTCGGGCCACACAAATATAACTACCAATAGCCTCCTTATGGGGTCAGTTTATAATTTTTTTTAAGACTAAAACGATGTTAACACCATGAGATACAACATTTTTGACAATAAATAGAATTGCATTTTTCAGAATTACCACTAAATAAAAAGGTTACATAATATATTTAAAAGATTTAAAACACATAAACTTAAAAACAAAATCGATAACTGCGTAAGAAATGGCACAAATTTAAAAGATTCGTAGGGTCACAAATCAAAAAGCATTCAATTGCCTGGGCGATTCCTGCAAAGACCCTTCTCTCATATTTAATTTAATTATAAAAAATTCCCATATTTGCGACTCGACAACGTTACCGGTAACATCATGAATAAAATTAAAGTCAACCAGCCTGTGGTTGAATTAGATGGGGACGAAATGACCCGCATCATTTGGCAATACATCAAAGACAAATTCATTTTTCCCTACCTGGATATTGATATTAAGTATTATGACCTTGGCATTACCTATCGGGACCAGACCAATGACCAGGTAACCATAGACGCTGCTGAAGCCATTCGTCAGTATGGTGTAGGAATTAAATGCGCCACCATCACCCCTGACGAAGAAAGGGTGCGTGAATTCGGTTTGAAGCAAATGTGGAAGTCTCCCAATGGAACCATCCGCAACATCCTCGATGGAACGGTTTTCAGAGAGCCTATCGTTATTTCTAACGTACCTCGTCTTGTTCCCAATTGGACGGCTCCTATTTGTATAGGGCGTCATGCCTTTGGTGACCAATATCGGGCTACAGATTTTGTAGTTCCCGGACCGGGAAAACTTAAAATCTCCTACGTTCCAGACGATGGCTCTGAACCCATGGAGTATGAAGTGTACCAATTTAAAGGTGGCGGCGTCGCATTGGGTATGTACAATACCGATGCATCCATCCGCGGCTTTGCACATGCTTGTTTTAACCAAGCTTTGAACAAAAAATGGCCACTTTTCCTTTCCACCAAAAACACCATCCTCAAAAAATACGACGGTCGTTTCAAGGATATTTTCGAAGAAATCTACCTTGCAGACTACAAACAAACATTTGAAGAGGCTGGTATTTACTACGAACACAGACTCATTGATGACATGGTCGCTTCAGCTTTGAAACTTCATGGCAATTTTGTTTGGGCCTGTAAAAACTATGACGGCGATGTGCAATCTGATACCGTAGCCCAAGGTTTTGGCTCATTAGGACTCATGACCTCCGTTCTTATCACACCGGATGGGAAAACGCTTGAAGCTGAAGCGGCACACGGCACCGTGACACGTCACTTCCGTCAACACCAAAAAGGACAGCCCACTTCTACCAATCCCATCGCTTCTATTTTTGCTTGGACCCGTGGATTGGAATTCCGTGGAAAACTGGACCAAAACCAAGCACTAATCGACTTTTGCCATACGTTGGAAAAAGCATGCATCCAAACGGTGGAAGAAGGGAAAATGACCAAAGATTTAGCCATTTGTATCCATGGAAACCAAGTAAAACATGGTGAACATTACCTATATACCGAGGAGTTCCTTGAAGCCATCAACGAAAAGTTAATGGCTTTGATGTCCTAATCATCTTTCAACTCTTTTCTTGAAACCACCCTACATCGGGGTGGTTTTTCTTTTTCCACCGTTCTGATTCTCTACAACAATAAAGGCCCAAGACACTCCATTTCGAGGGCGTAGAAATGCTTTTCATACTTTCTACTGGTACATTCCACTGACGCATTTTGTAGGATGTAGTTTTACAGGAATGAAGGCTGATGGATTGCTTTGATTTAGGCATACCGATTGCCAAAAAAAAGCCTCCCAAGGGAGGCTTTCTACATTCATTTAAATCAATTTTTATTCTACCACCAAGCGACGGTAAACAGAACGTCCATCCAATTGGAGCTGTACCAAATACACGCCAGAGGAAGGTAAGTTGGAGGTAGAGACAGTTACTTCATGGTCTCCAGCTTGTAATTGGCCAAGGGTTTGGTGTTGTAGTACGCGGCCTACCATATCTAATACACGAACTTCCACATTTTTGGCACTTTCATTCAATCCAAAAGCCAAGGTAGCGTCTTCGGATGTTGGATTAGGGAAAAGGTGAACCACCATTTCTTCTTCTGCCTCTTCGATGCTTACGGGCTGGTTGGCATTAGAGATGGTTACGTCGTCCACATAGAAATGGTTACCTACACTACCGCCACTGGTAAATTGAATCATCACCCGTGTGTTGGGGTTGGTTCCGGCAGAACCCAATGAAACGGTCATCTGCTTCCATTCATTGTCATTGGAAGGTGCGAAGTTTCCAGATACCAATCCCGCCGTATAAAGATTATTTCCGGATAACACCAAAGGCGTTCCTGTAACACCTGGAGTGGCTAAAGGACGCGCCGTCCAGGTTAAGCCGCAATTGGTAGAAACGTATACACGAAGTTCATCTTCTTGGGTAACATTGGGATTATTGGTGCGCGCTGCAGAAGCATAACGAAAAGTAAGTTGGGCGTTAGGAACTGTTGTAAGGTTATAGGAAGGAGAAATTAAGAAAAAGGACTCGCCTTTCACACCATTCTCGTTGTTTACCCGAACAGATTTAAAGGAACGGAAGGCTCCGGCAGAGGTTCCTACCCATCCATTGCCCGCTTTTCCTTCGTTGATAATGAGCCATTTGTTTTGGTCCCATTGTCCTCCATACTCAAAAGAATCATAGTAAATCCAGTTGGTTTCATCTGCTGTGGTAGAAGATACCACGACATAATCTTCTCTGGTTTTGGCGTCGGTACCACTAGCGTTTCCAACCGTTACGGTTGCATCATAGGTACCGGGCGTGGCGTACGTAGCGGAAGGATTAACTTCTGAAGGATTTGGATTATCTGCGCCTGGCAAAGTCCATTGGCGGGTATCAATGGTACCACCAAATGAACCGTCGGTAAATTGGAGTGAACCACCGGCACAAACTAATTTCTTCGTAATGTAGAGGTTCGCACCACTTCTGGACCACAAATCTGCATTTGGTTTGGGAGCACAGGGAGCGTTAAACGAGGCGTCATCTGTCCCTGTTGCCACTGCCGTTTCGTTGGTGATAAGTGATGAGCGGAAAGAAATGGTGTTGAATACGAAATCCATAACTTCCACCTGACCTTCGGAGAACATGCTCATGCAAAAATCCTCTGAATAGTCCATGTAATTGTTGAACATTTCGCCAATTTGAAAGCGACGAATGGAGTCTTCGGCTGTAGAATTTTCATTCAATTGGTAGCAGGTGGCTTCTTTAGGGAAAGTGAAGCAACCAAAGTTAGACTCTTTATGAAAGGGGGTATCGAACACTTGGTCGTCTCCGCAGTCTGCATCGCCCCAAATATGTCGAAGGCCAAGCCAGTGACCCACCTCATGGGTAAAGGTACGTCCAAAGGTTCCCGTTGCGGTTCCGATGGTTCCGATGCGATTATGAATCAAAGCAATTCCATCGGTAGACGTAGAAGGTACAGTTCCGCCGAAGGTGTAGGGGAACTGCGCATATCCAAGGGTAGTAAATACGCCAAAGGACTCAATAGTAGATACAACCCACACATTGAGGTATTTGGAACGGTCCCAATAGCTGAGTTGTTTGAATCCCGTGTTATCGCGGGCTTGAAAAGTTTTTTTGGTGTATACCCTGTTAATTCCATCGGTGCAATTTCCGAATGGATCCTTGGTAGCCAAACGAAATTCAATGCGGGCATTTCCTGCGATTGAATCAAATTGAGGTGGAATGGTCAACCGATCAGGGTTGGTATAAGTAAAATCGAGGTTTGCTTTGGCAAGCTGATCCAAAATCTGCGCCCGTGAAATGTTTTCCGAACCTCCATCATGCAATACGTGCACGACAACTGGTATAATCCGGTTTCCGTTTTCACTTAGGTCAAACGCATGCGCATTTAGATCCCTATATTGGTTGAGTTGGGTTAAAAACTCTTCCATTTTTTCCCAAAAATCTGGGAAATCCTCGGCTACACGATGGGCTTCGTTGCCACATAGTCCAAGGGAATGCTGGTGTGTGCCATCCACTGCTTGAGCGGACACTGCCATGGGTTGAGCAGTCCAGACAGCAGCCAAAAGGGTGACTGCAAAAAATCTGTTTGAGAATGAATCGTAGACCTTACGGATCATGCGCTTGCTTTTTTACTTTGGAATAAAGTTCTTAAAAACGCCTAAAAAGACCAATAACAAAAATAGTCTTTTGTCGCAATTCAAAAGATGGACAAATCTACATTAAAAAATGGTTAAAGCCAATGAAAGAAATAGGCAAAAATTAGCCAATGAAACATTAGCTTTGTCAAAAGTTTTTTTTCACCTCAAAAAAGCATAAAACCATGAATGTTGCGATTAACGGGTTTGGACGGATTGGCAGAATCACTTTCCGTGCTTTACTCCGTAAGCCCGGGGTACGGGTGGTGGCCATCAACGACCTAACCGATGCGCATACTTTAGCGCATTTACTCAAGTATGATTCCATTCACGGCCGGTTCGATGGGCAGGTAGCGGTGGTTGAAGGTGGTCTTGAAGTCAATGGTCAGTTCATCTCCATTTCCGCAGAGCGCAATCCCGAGCAACTTCCATGGGCCAAACATCAAATTGATGTGGTTTTGGAATGTACCGGTTTGTTTTTAGACTCCGCCAAAGCATCTGGCCATTTGAAAGCTGGAGCAAAAAGGGTACTTCTCTCCGCTCCTGCCAAAGGCGATGATATCAAAATGATTGTCTTAGGTGCGAATGACCACATGGTTACGTCCGAAGACCTCATTCTTTCAAATGCCTCTTGCACCACCAATTGCGTGGCGCCACTGGTCAAAGTAGTAGATGACCTTTGTGGCATTGAGAATGGTTACATGAACACCATTCATGCCTACACGGCAGACCAACGCCTACACGACGCACCTCACAGCGATCTTCGTCGTGCGCGTGCCGCTGCTTTATCCATGGTGCCCACTTCTACTGGTGCAGCTAAAGCCATCGGAAAAGTATTTCCTCACCTCAAAGGCAAATTGGATGGTACGGCCATCCGGGTTCCCACACCTACAGGTTCACTTTGCGACATGTCTTTGGTGGTGAAAAATCCCGTATCTGCTGAAGTTTTAAATGCGGCCTTTAAAAAAGCAGCCGAAGGCCCTTTAAAAGGAATTCTAGAATACACCGAGGATCCTATTGTATCTGTTGACATTGTAGGAAACACCCATTCTTGCATTTACGACGCCCAAATGACTTTCGTCAAAGACAACCTCGTAAAAGTTTTTGGCTGGTACGACAATGAAGCCGGGTACTCTAACCGCTTGGCCGACTTCTGCGCCAAACTCGCTTGATTACTTTTTAAAATGATAAAAGCGCGTCCAGAAACGGATGCGCTTTTTTTATGCAATGACCCTTCATATTAGATAATCTTATGACGAAAAAAGAGGGCTGCACACCTATTCTTTTACCAATATCGTCTGGCCGTCTTGCCATTTCATCAAGGCAAAACCTTCTGGAGAAAGTCTCCCGAAAGTAAAATGAGATACCCAATCGCCTAAATTCACATAAACCCCATTACCGGAAATGGGAATCCACAAAGGCAAATGCCGGTGTCCGAACACCATGTAATCAAATTTTTCGGCGGATAAATCGGTGGTACAATATTGGGTAAGCCACTCTTGGTCATGCCCAAGATACTGCTGCTCGGAGGCGGCATGCGCCTTTCTGCTTCGCCTAGACAAAGCTAAACCAAGACCAATACCGAAGTTAGGATGTAATCGGGCAAAGCACCACTGGAAAAAGGGCGACCGAAACACTTTGCGAATGATTTTAAAAGAATAATCACCGGGACCCAAGCCATCACCGTGCGCCAAATAAAGGCGATGTCCCCACCGCTCCCATTTCACCGGATGTGGATACACTTTTACACCTAGTTCGGTTTCAAGGTATCCAAAGGTCCACATGTCATGGTTTCCCATGAAAAAGTGAACCGGTATGCCTGCATCGGTCAATGCGGCCAATGCGCCCATGAGGCGGGTATATCCTTTAGGTACCGCGTGTTTATATTCAAACCAAAAATCAAATACGTCCCCCAGAAGTACCAATTCACCCAAGTCGGGGCGAATGTGGTGAAGCCATTCCACCACTTGTTTTTCCCTAATCAGGCTCTCCTCCCTGGTGGGCACCCCCAAATGAAGGTCAGAAATAAAATACACATTCCCCTTGGGGTTCATGGCCGGGTCAACTGTTCCAAGAGCTGATCGAGGGCTGGGCCACGTGCATTTTTCCCAACAATGTCTCCGTCAGAATTTACTATGACATTGGCGGGAATACTGTTCACCTGATATAACCTTGCGGGTGCAGCATTCCAAGAGGCCAAATCGGAGCCTTGCGGCCAAGTAAGGCCATCTTGCCGAATGGCTTCCTTCCACCGGTCTGCATTGTCATCTAAACTCACGCCGAAGAAGGTCACTTTATCTTTGAATCGATTGTAGGTAGCCACCAAATTTGGGTTCTCCTGCCGGCATGGACGACACCAACTGGCCCAAAAATCAATGAGTACAAATTTTCCTTTTCCCAGAAAGTCAGATAAACGGATGGGTTTTCCATCGGGTGTTTCAATGGTAAAATCAGGGGCTTTTTGACCCACACGCAGTTGCTGTCCAAGTTCATTTACTTTGGAAACTAAGCGACCAACAAACACATTGGTGGGAAATTTTTGTTGAAGAATTTCAGCCTGGGCTTGCAATACATCAAAGTTGAGCTCAGGATCAATCATGGACATGGCCTGAAGGGTTACAAACTTTCCTTGATGCTGTTGAATCCAACCCCGGTATCTTTCCCTGAGCTGTTGCTGCAAGGTCGCAAACTTAGCTGAAAGAGAATCGGCTTGCGCCATTGAAGCTTGTTGAAGCTGCTGTCCAAGGGTTTGCAAAGCTTTTTGGGAAGAATCCGCAAGATCAGACAATTCTTTAAAAAGTTCGGATTCGGGGCTGCCCTTCACCTCATATTTTAGAGAAAAATTATCTTTTTGAGAAGTAAAACTGATTTGCTCGGTGGAATCGGTAAGTAGTATCACCACATTGTCCGGTGGAGCGTATCCGAAATTGGGTTTTTCCGGTCCTAATCGAAGCCGATAATAGGTCATGGCCCCGGCCTTTTTCCGAATGGCAAAACTTCCATCCGCTTCAATTTTTGCTGAGTCAATCATACGTAACCCTTGCCCATCCATCTCTTCGAAATAGACGGTCAGGCCACTTGCCCCTTCGATGGTGCCGGAAATAACAGGCTCACCTTTTCCTTGACAGGCCCAGAGCCCCAAGAGGGCACTTAGGCCAAAAATCCATTGCTTCATCAGACTTGATTTTCTAAAGATTCACGTACCAGCGTCGCCACCACTTTGGGATCGGCTTTTCCTCCGCTGGCCTTCATTACTTCTCCCACAAAAAGGCCCAACAATCCTTTTTTCCCGTCTCGGTATCTGGCCACCTCCTCAGGAAGTTTTGCCAGGGTGTCTTGAACCAAAGGCAAAAGGGCATTTGCATTGGATTCCTGAACGATGTTGAGTTGTTTTGCTAGAGCCAGAGGATCATTGGAAGGATGATTCAAAAATGCCGGAAACAGGGTTTGAGATGCTGCGGTAAAAGAGACTTGGTCGCTTTCTACCAATTGAATGAGCGCAGCCAACTGTTCAGGTTCCAGCGGAAATGTCCGAATATCTATACCTTGTTCATTGAGATATGCCCTTACGGGTCCTAACATCCAATTGGCTGCCGACTTGGGATGGCGGACACCTTTCACTAATGCATCGAAATAACGACTTTCGAGTTTGTTTTCGATCAGTGCCAAAGCGTCGGCGGGTTGAATCCCAAAATCCTGAGTGTATTGTTTTTCTAAGTCAGCAGGCAGCGGAGGCATTTCAGCGGCAATGGCCTGGATATAGCTATCGGTGAGATGCACGGGTGGCAAATCGGGTTCCGGGAAATATCGGTAGTCTTGGGCGCCTTCTTTGGAACGCATGGCAATGGTAATGCCCTGCATGGCGTCGAAAGTACGTGTTTCGGAAAGAATTTCTTTCCCCTCGGCCAGGCATTGAGCCTGACGGCGGGCTTCAAACTCAATGGCTTTTTGCACATGGCGCATGGAATTCATGTTTTTCACTTCTACTTTTCTTCCAAAGGCCTCCGTGCCCTTTTTCCGAATGGAAATGTTGGCATCGCACCGCAGGCTACCTTCTTCCATGTTTCCGTCACAAATGTCAAGATGACGAACGAGTTTACGGATTTCTGTAAGGTAAGCATAGGCCTCTTCGCCAGAACGAATATCCGGGGCGGAGACAATTTCCAAAAGGGGCACACCCGCTCGGTTCAAATCGATGAGAGTATCCACCGGATCTTGGTCATGCATGCTTTTACCGGCATCTTCTTCCATATGAATGCGTTCTAATCGCACAGATTTTTGGGTGCCGTCCTGCAAAGTGAATTGAACATACCCCCCTGTGCAAATGGGGGTTTTATCTTGGGTAATCTGGTATCCTTTGGGTAAATCTGCGTAGAAATAATTTTTTCTGGCGAAATGGTTTTCCTTTCGGATATCGCAATGTAAAGCGAGTCCGAGTTTTACGGCATAGTTGAGCACTTGGGCATTAAGTGCAGGTAAAGTACCGGGATGTCCCAGAGAAATGGGATGCACCAAAGTATTTGGAGGGGCACCGTAGGCGGCAGCATCCGGAGAATACGCCTTGGTATGGGTTAAAAGTTGTGTGTGGACCTCAAGTCCCACGACCACTTCATATTGTTCCAACAAAGAATCCATGCTACAAATATAGCTGAACTTTTTCCTGTAAAAAGTGTGGGAAAGGAACTCTAGAAGATTAAGGATAACCTTTAGCCCATATTTCAGAAATGCAAGAAACAGAAATAGCCATCGCTGGCCTTACGATGGAGGTCTCATAATTCCCACTATTTTTGCAGCATGGAATACGCTTTTCAGGAACTGGAAAAAAAATGGCAAGCCCGCTGGGAACAGGACCGGGTTTTCCAAGCCGAAACACCCTCGGACAAGCCGAAGTATTATGTGTTAGATATGTTTCCCTATCCCTCTGGGGCGGGACTGCACGTGGGGCATCCGCTGGGTTACATCGCCTCTGACATTGTGGCTCGTTTTCAGAAATTGAAAGGTTTCAACGTCCTTCATCCCATGGGATTTGATGCCTTC
>CAZRHR010000037.1:0-27611 GCA_964599915.1 uncultured Candidatus Competibacteraceae bacterium
ATCGTCAGATGCGACCGGGTGGCACAAGGGGTGGTAGATGCGTATAAAAATATCGGTAGCGTAAATGTACCTATTATTGTACGCCTACAAGGTACCAACGCAGAAGAAGCCAAACAAATCATCGACGCATCCGGTTTGCAAGTGCACTCCGCCATTCAACTACAAGAAGCAGCACAAAAGGTTCGGGAAGTACTGGCCTAACCTAAAAATGTAATTTTTATCACGTAATGCTCCCACCGGGAGCATTACTTTTACTGGGTAAATGCAAATCATGATCAAAGGGTCTAAATTATATTCCGTCTTTCATCAAAAATGTCCCCGATGTCACGAAGGACCGGTCTTTTTATTTAACAATCCTTATCGACTCAAAGACACCGCCACCATGCATTCCAAATGCAACCAATGTGGCTTGAACTATAGTCCTGAACCCGGCTTTTATTTTGGGGCAAGTTATGTGAGTTATGCCCTCACAGTAGCGGTGGCCATTACGGTTTTTACCGCTTTGTTCCCTTTCGTCGATTGGCATAGGGAGTGGATTTATTTTGGCACCATCGGGGCTGCCTTGGTGCTTACCCTTCCTATAAACTACCGTTTGTCCAGAATGATCTGGATGAATTTCTTTTTTGGATATAAAACCCCTGAACAGCGTGCCGCCGCAGAAGGGGAAGATTTTCCGGACTTACAAGGCAAATAACCTGATGATCTGTGCCTATTCCATTTGATTTCGCCTTTTATGGGAAAACGAATGGAAAAGCTACAAACCAAACCTGGCTCCAGGCAAAAAAAAACCACCAGACCCTTAGACCTGGTGGTAATATGTTTATGCTAAAAGGACGATTAAGCGGCTTCGCTGGCTTTTGGATCTGCCCCATAGGCATTGTCACCTTGGTTTCCATTGGAAGCCAAAAGAACCAATAACCAAATGCTACCCACCAAAGGTATCAAAGCAACCAAAAGCATCCATCCACTTTTTCCAATGTCATGTAAACGTCTTACCGCCACGGCCAAACCTGGCACAAGCATCACAAGGGCATAAACGAGATAAATTGGACCATACAGACCAGCAATAAAATTAATGCCAAGTAAGCTATCTAGCTGGCTTGCAACTACAGCAAAAATCACATTAAAAAGAAAGAACATCCAATATTCCTTTCTTCTGGCACGACCATTAAAGTCGGCAAATTGTTTTAGTACTTTCAGGTACCAGTTCATTTTGATAGGTTTTAAGTGTAATCCAACAATAGGCCTGTTGGAATAGCCTTGAATGAATTTGATTGATTATGAGCCCTAAATTCTAGGTTTTTTTCTAAAAAAACAAATTACAAAAACAAATTTGGGTAAAATTTGTTACGCCTCATTTTTAAAATTACGCTCAAAATCTAAGAGGAAAAAAGGACGAACCTAGGCACAAAAACATCCACCTCACACCCGAAATGGTAGGTTTCCATTGGCCTCCGATTCACCTCATGTTTACCCCAATCCTTTCACTTCTGCCACCAGCGCTTGTAAGGTTTGTTTGGCATCTCCGAAAAGCATGAAGGTATTTTTCTCAAAAAATAATGGATTTTCAATCCCTGCATAGCCTTTTCCCATGCTTCGTTTCATTACAATGGTGTTCTTCGCCTGCCAAACTTTGAGCACCGGCATGCCATAAATACTGCTGCCAGGATCACGTACAGCGGCTGGGTTTACCACATCATTGGCCCCAATGACCACCACGGCATCGCATTGTGCCAAAAAATCATTGGCCTCTTCTAAATCTAGAAGTTTAGGATAGGGCACATCGGCTTCCGCCAATAAAACATTCATATGTCCGGGCATCCGACCTGCCACAGGGTGAATGCCATAGCGCACATCCACACCATTGGCTTCCAACAATTCATCCAACTCTTTACATATCTTTTGGGCCTGTGCAACGGCCAACCCATACCCCGGAACCATCAATACCGTTTTGCTATAGGCCAGTTGAATGGCCGCATCGGCTATTCCCAAAACTTTTACTTGCTGGTTTCCATCGGCAACCATGCTTGAAGCCGTAGTACCAAACCCACCTATAATTACATTCCATAGGGAGCGGTTCATGGCCTTACACATCATTAAAGTAAGAATTGTACCCGACGCTCCTACCAAAATGCCCCCGACAATCATCATGAGGTTCCCATAAACAAAACCGGCCGTAGCCGCAGAAATACCTGTGAAACTATTTAACAAGGAGATAACCACCGGCATGTCTGCTCCGCCAATGGGTGCCACAAAACTTAATCCGTAGAACAAAGCCAACAGGGAAAAAGCCACCAAAAAGGTCCATCCCAAATGAACATCGAAACTCAGTAACACGGTTCCTGCTAAGACCAGGCTTAATAAGACCAAATTGAACACGGCATGAAAGGGTAAGGTAATTTTTGCGTCGTTCACTTTACCTTCCAATTTTAAATAGGCCAACACACTTCCGCTAAACGATACGGCGCCCACCACCAAAGCAAAAACCACCGTTAGGTTAGATAAAAATTGTGCATGGGTATCTTGAATTCTCAGGTATTCAACCAGCCCTAAGATCATGGCCGTGGCGCCTCCCATGCCGTTCAGCAGGGAAACCATTTGGGGCATAGAAGTCATAGCGACCTTTTTGGCCAGCACATAACCCGCCAATCCTCCAACCATTAAACCTGCAATCACCCAACTGAGGTTTCCGTAATCATGGCCTTCCAGTGGATAGAAAATAGCCGCTAAAATAGCAATGGCCATCCCTAAAGCGGCAAGTTTATTTCCAACCCTGGCGCCATCCGGAGAACTCATTTTTTTCAATCCCCATACAATGGCGACCGAACCCACCAAATAACTGAGGTCAAACCAAATACCTGAATTCATGGTTTACTTTTTTTTCTTTTTAAACATCTCCAACATGCGCTGGGTAACGGCAAAACCACCCACCACATTGACCATGGCCAACGCCAATGCCAAGGTTCCTGCAGAAAGCTCAAGCCATGCCTGTGGCGGACTTTGACGAATGAGTAAAATGGCACCAATAATCACAATACCACTAATGGCATTGGAGCCGGACATTAATGGCGTATGTAACACGGTAGGCACTTTACTGATGATTTCAAAACCAAGAATCACCGTAAAAACCAAAAGAAAAATGAGCAAATAATGCTCCGTTAGTAGGGCTACAATATTTTCCATAAGAAGATTAAGATAATGGATATACCTGAACAGCTTTACAAATTTCATCTAAATGCAGGTTCTGCTGTTCGGCCTGCTTGAGATAATGGGTTAAAAAATGATAGACATTGTTTCCATATAACAAACTGGCATCTTGGGTCATGGCATAGGCCAATCTACTATTACCAAGAATATGAACACCATTTTTTTCCAGACAAACTCCGTCTTGGGTAAATGCACAATTTCCGCCTGTGGAAGCGGCCAAATCTACAATCACGGATCCCGGTTTCATGGCTTCGATAGTGGCAGCGGAAATAAGTAATGGCGCCCTTTTTCCACGTATTTGGGCAGTGGCAATAATAATATCGCTCAAAATGGCTTTGCGTTGCACCTCTTCTTTCAAGCGGTTCAGATAATCTTCACTTTGCTCTACTGCATATCCACCTGCACCTTCATCCTCACGTGCGCCGGGAACTTCAATAAACCGTGCGCCAAGACTTTGAACTTCTTCTTTTACAGCAGACCGAACGTCGAAAGCTTCTACTTGCGCCCCAAGCCTGCGTGCGGTGGCAATGGCTTGGAGTCCGGCCACCCCGGCACCCAAAACCAAAACCTTTGCGGGTTTAATGCTTCCTGCAGCGGTAATCATCATGGGAAAATACCTGGTAAACAAGGTCGAAGCTTCCAATACAGCACGGTAACCGGCCAATGAAGCCATGCTGCTCAGTACATCCATGCTTTGGGCCAAGCTGGTACGTGGCATTTCATCCATGCTCAACACCTTGAAAGTAAAGCTCTCAAATAGGTTTAAGGCGTCCGGATGAGCGAATTTTTCTGTATTGGTGATAAGGATAGCGTCCGACCGAACCTGGGTTAAGTCTTCCTTTGAGGGCACCTGTACCGTGACCAACACATCTGCCGTTTGTAAAATATGCGCACGGGTGGTTACTTCTGCGACCTCTGCATATAACCGGTCCGGAAACCCTGCTTTAGCTCCGGCACCGGATTCGATGCATACCTGATGCCCTGCTTTCTTTAAACGACCAGCCGTTTCGGGAACCATAGAAACTATGGACAAATCCCGTTCGGCTAAAATGCCAATGACCATAACTAAGGTTAAAAATTAGGAATGGTTAAACTACACAATAATTGCTCCAAAAAGAAAGAAAATAGTCTTTTGTAGAAATTTATTGTAAAAACTAGGTTAATACCTAGAAACGTCCTCTTATAACCGGGAAAAAGGATACCGAAAAACAGGTACGCTGGCTAGGTTGCCTGCACCAAAGAAGCATGGAAAAAAGGAAAATTTAAAATTCTCATGGATTGCAAAAACTACAATAAGCCGGATCGGCTCCGGAAAGATGTGGAAACATTTCTTCCACTTGACATCCGCAAAATGGACAGGATACGATGGTCCCCTTGGCCAAATGTGTAGGTAAATGACACGCCTCACAGCGCAAACCACGCCATGGTTTTTGTAGGCCAAACCCGGGTTTTTTACAAGAGGGACAAGGCTGTTTCAACCGTTGAATTAATTGAAGGGTCAAATCTGCGATAGCGCTTTGGCGGGTGGGATTACACATGGCGCGCATGTCGGTTTCCACGATAAAGGGTTTATCCAGCGCACGTTGTCTAAAAAAGTACCTCAACATGTCCCAGTCTCGAATACCTTTTTCCAAAAAATGGTCTTGCTGAAGGATCAAGGCATGTTCAGGAAAGCCTATTTCCCACGCAAATTTCACCAAACCCGGCCATGTAGTGATCTCCATGGTGCGGAAATTGGTTTGTGTACTTCGTTTTACTTCAATCCATTCCAACGCTAAGGACGGAGCATACAGCATGACCCATTCTTCATAAAAAGGAAGAAAGGGACATTCGGGATGTGGGCCAAAAGACGCCTCGGTAGCGAAGTAAAAATCGGCCTGAACAAGTTGACTAGCCGCCTGGCATTTTTGCTTTAAGACTTCTAGTGGAGTGCCTATGCGTTCCTTTTCACCCGAAAAAGTACCAAAGGCATCGGTATCTAAAGGTCCACAAGGAAGAAGAAACCATGGAAAGGCTTTTTGAAACAAAGGCCCCACAATGGTTTCTTTCTCATGCTTGGTGGCCACCACAAGGGTGCCCTTTTCCCCGAAGAAATCCATGGCTTTCAAAGGGAAATCGACACCTCATTCATATTGAACCTGAACCATAGAGGTCAGTTTTATGGCGCCTTCGTATGGGTTTATGCTAGTTCTCAGTGCATGGAGTTCTGATTGCAGGGTCTGGATGCGTTTTTCACGCATTTTCAAATCCTCTACTTCGGTGAGGTCTTTCATTTTCTCTTCATGAAAGCGAATTTTCACTTCTACCAACTGGGTCAACAAGTCCAAGGCTTCTTTAGGTGAAAAAACGCCATGGAGAAGTGAAAGTGTGGTGGCATGAGGTTGTCTTTCCATAGCAATCATTATTGGCCTTGTCCAAGTGAAAAGGCGGGTTTTCCATCAAAGGCATAGAGATTTTCCGTTTTTATGACCTCAATAGAATGTTGAAAAGCGTTTTGTAATAAAACCGGAATATGCTCGGCAGAAGCCATTTCCCCCGCCTTTGGCATAAAGCGACAACGCCAGTGATCGGTACAAAAAGTTTCGGGAAAACCTTCGGGCCACACTTTAATGCCTCGGTTGGTTATCATTTGTAATTCCCAACTGCCTGTGCGCAATGGATTGAGTAACTCGGCCAGGTCATCGGCTTGGGTTCCGGGCCAATGCACAAACAAGTCTACCCCCAATAAGGTCTTTTGCCGGGGCGCCTTTCGCTGGTAGCTGGGTACGTTAATTTTTGCGTCGGCATTAAATTTAACAGGGCGCAAAACCGCGGGCTTTTTACCCATGTGACGAATAACAGCTTCGGCAAAACCGCGTGTACCCACTTTTTCCCGGCTCACTCCTTCTTTGTATAAATCGTAGGTATGAATTCCCGCTTCTATGGTGGCGAGCCATGCATTTTGTACTTTTTCTGCAATGTCTTGCTGTCCAATGTGGTTGAGCATTTGAACCGCTCCCAACAATAAACCGGAAGGGTTGGCCAAGTCTTGTCCTGCCCTACGGGGTGCCGAACCATGAATGGCTTCGAACATGGCGCATTCCTCTCCGATGTTGGCAGAACCCGCCAATCCAACAGAACCAGCAATTTGTGCAGCCACATCGCTCAATACATCACCATACAAGTTGGGCATCACCACCACATCAAAGGCCTCTGGTGTATCCGCAAGTTTGGCTGCCCCGATGTCGATAATCCAATGTTCATTTTCCAAATCGGGATATTCCTGAGCTATCTCGTCGAACACCTGATGAAACAATCCATCGGTTTGTTTCATGATATTGTCCTTGGTAAAGCAGGTTACTTTCTTACGACCATACAGTCGAGCATATTCAAAAGCGTACCGAACAATCTTTTCACAGCCGGGACGAGAAATCAATTTGAGACATTGCACCACTTCATCGGTTTGCTGGTGCTCAATACCGGCATAAAGATCTTCTTCATTTTCGCGCACAATCACCACATCCATCAACGGATGCTTGGTGTGAACAAATGGATGTAAACTAAAGCAAGGCCGAATATTGGCATACAGACCTAAAAACTTTCGGGTGGTTACATTTAAACTTTTATATCCACCTCCTTGAGGGGTGGTTATTGGTGCTTTTAAGAAAACTTTATTTCTACGAATGATATCCCAAGATTCTTTTGAAATCCCTGCGGTATTGCCAGCCAGATAGACCTTTTCGCCTACTTCAATTTCCTCGAGGTCAATTTGGGCGCCTGCAGCAAAAAGGATGGCCAAGGTTGCGTCCATAATTTCAGGACCAATGCCATCTCCTTTCGCGATAGTTACTTTTGTTTTCATGATATATCATTTGAATACGGAACAAATATGGGTTGGTTAAAACTTATATTTTTATTTATACTTTAAATTGAAAACATATACTACAATAAATAAAAAAGGCCACCCCTTAGGGCAGCCTTGGTATTTTTGATTCATTCAATTGAATCAGCGCATTTTTATTCTTTACTCTGTCCTGAACAAATGTAAAAATCCGGCAAAAGATTGTCCATCTGGCGTTTTTACCACATAATGGTACACGCCTTCCGTGGCTTTTTCATCGGTTCCTTTGATGTTTCCAGCCCAACATTTATTCACGCTGCTGCTTTCAAACACAGAAATTCCCCAGCGGTTATAAATGACCAAATCATAGCAATACTCATCGCCAAACCCTACCGGACAATAGAAATCATTTACGCCGGGGGATATATAAGGTGTGAACACGTTCGGCATGGTAAATTGAAAACTGTCGGTAAAACTTCCGGCAGTATACATTTGGGTGATGGAAGCAATACATGGACCATTCGATACAATTTGGGTAATCACCACGGAATCTTCAAAGGGAACAATAATCTGAGGAATAGACGTTCCCACGGTATCTCCATTGACCACCCAAATAGAACCGCCATCATTTACGGCTTCATTGGTTATGGTAAGCCGCATTCCGGTGCAACTTGGTGTAGCAATCCATGAAAAACCGGGTTGTGGCACTTGGTCTTCTACCACCACCACCACGGTATCGGCACGTTCACATTGACCCGGGGCTCCGGCCAAATGGATGTTTACAATATAAGAAGTAGTCGCACTGGGACTTGCCGTTGGATTAGGTACAATGGTACTGCTTAAACCGGTGGAAGGTGTCCAAGTAAAATCGAAAGCCGCGGGCGGTATATTTGCACCCAACACCGCACTTCCACCAATACAAATCAACTGGTCAGGTCCGCCCATCACCGTTGGATTCAATACCATGACTGGAACAATGACGGTATCAATACATTGGCCATTGTCCATAAATAGGGTGTAAGTGGTACTTTGGGTAGGAAAAGCTTGTGGAAAAGGTACATTAGTGGCAGATAAGCCCGTCCCTGGTGTCCATACAAAATTGGTTCTTCCGGTGGTATCAATGCCATTGAGCAGTAGGGTATCCCCGACACAAACAAATCGTTCGGGCAAATTAGTTGTACTTCCCGGCACCACTTGAATGGTGTAAAGAACACTGTCACGACAAGCGCCATTGCCATACACCAATTGGTATGTGATGTCTGCATTCGCGGTAATTACCGTTTGTGCCAAAGCAGGGTTCTGAAGTCCTACCACCGGCGTCCATTGGATAAAGGAAAGAGGAGGTGCGTTGGGCAACCCTAAAGACACCGTTTCTCCTTCACATACCACGCGCGTGGATGGATTGGGAACGGGAAGCACATCTACAATGACCTCTTGAAACAGCGTGTCAGTACACACACCATTGGAAACCAATAACATGTACATTTGGGTGCTGGCAGGATTGGCAACAGGATTGGATACCGAAGGGTCGGACAAATTGGTAGAAGGGGACCAAGTGTAAGTTAAAGCGGTATTTCCAGCAGGCGGCACCCCAATTTGCACCGCATCCCCGGGACAAATACCTGCCGTAGCTAGCGTATCTGTGGAATTCGTCAGGACTAATATGGTACGTTGAATGGAATCAATGGGATTACAATTCGCACCTGTACCGTCAAATGCCACCAAGGTTACGGTAAAAAGGCCAGATTGGGTGTAAATATGCGTAGGATTTACTTGGGTGGAGGTATTGCCATCTCCAAAACGCCAGAGGTAGTTTGTTGCCCCAGTGCTCAGGTTGGTAAATGGCACTGGTGTGGGGGCGCATACCGCCGAAGGTGCATTAAATTCTGCAAGGGTCACGGGAAAATCAAAACCAAATTTGAAAACCCCATTGTTGCAATTGGGGGAATTGTTGGTAGGGGACCACGCGCCGGGTGAGGTCGGAAAATCTGAATTGGCGCCACAACCTGCACACACGCTTTGGTAAATTTCACCACGTCGACTGAATCGAGAGGTACCGCCATCTACGTGTTCGGCAGAAATACCGCCGCCATAATAGGTGGCATACACCACAGAGCCGGCCGTGTCATCAATGACCATGAGGTAATAGTCGCTGCCATCGGTAGTGGTTTGAAAAGCGCCCGGTGTTACAGGCAAACCCGCCGTGGTAGAACCCGTGAAAAACGAAGCGTTCACTGCCCCACCCCATCCGGAAATATAGATTTTATTGCATACATCCACTAAAAACGCGGAAGGAGAAATATCCGGATTGCCGTCTCCAACGCCAAATGCGGTGGACCAAACGATGTTTTGAAAATTCTGATTGTATTTTCTCAAAAATTGGCCGCCGGAAGGTACGTTGTATTGGGCATTTTGAATCCAAACGGTGCCCGCTGCACTGGTCTGTCCGAGCACATATACATCTTCAGCTTGGTCTAATTCAACCAGGTAAGCCTGGTCATAAGCGTTGGACCCAACAAAAATGCTGTGTACTAAATTGGCACCATTGGCAGAAACTTTCGCCACAAATCCATCGGCATTGCCCCCATTATACGTTGTAAAAGGCGCATTGGCCGTTGGAAAATCAGCAGAAGTAGTTCCTCCGGAAATGGCAATGTCATTGTTGGCATACAAATCCACCGCATACACCGCATCATTCCCACTTCCTCCAATAAAACTAGACCAGATAAGGGTGGTAAGTGAGTTATCCATTTTAAAAACCACACCATCTTGGGTGCCCCCTCCAAAACTAGGTTGAAAGCACCCGGGAGTGACCGGAAAATCCGTGGAACGCGTGACGGAAACTACATAAATATTATTCTGATTATCAATTAGAATTTCTCCACGTACCTCATCCGCATAATTAAAACGAAGCGGTTGGGCTGCATTTAAACCATCATTAGCGGTTCCTCCCATGTAGGTACTGGCCAAAAGCGCTGTTCCATTGGCACTAATTCGAGAAATAAACATGTCGCTGCCTTGGTTGTAGTCCACGTTCATGGTGGTGGTAGTATTGGCATTACCTCCATTAAAAGTAGGATCATACACCCCTTGTGTTACGGGAAAATTGCCGGATCCGGTGGTTCCAAAAACGAAAAGTTCATCGCTGTTGTTTACAATAATAGAATGGGGAAGTTCACTTCCAGAACCACCCAGATAGGTAGACCAAATTAAGAAGCCACCGGTGGTGTCGTATTTTGAAATGGCCAAATCGCAAGGAAAAACGAAACCTTGGCCCCCATTCCATACCGTTTGATATGCGCCGGTGGTGGTTGGATACCCAAGTCCATTAGCCACCCCTCCGGCATACAAAAAGCCAAGGCGGTCGTAGGTGGCAGTGAATCCCCAGTTATCCGTGGTGGAACCGGAATACGTGCCAAAAATGAGACTTGGATCTATGGTTACCGGTAAATCTGACCTTGTTTTCGATTGAAAGGAAAAGGACAGGGTTTCACCTTGAATCACGTAAGCACAATCGACCCATACAGTGTCCCCCGGTGCTACCACTTGGTATGCCACAGGCGGCATTTCGCGGATGGTTCCCATGGAGGTTTCTACCAATAAAGTGCCTTCCGACAAACGCAGGCGGTCGGCACCCTCATACTGAAGTCGAATGCGACGTGGAGATACGCCGGGCGCCAAATAAAAGTCATATTTGAGGGAATTTCCCCAACCATAGAAACGCATGTCTACACCTTCCCAAACTTCATTGGCTTGAATTTCTTGCATGGGATGCACTTTCGACACCCATGTGGACCGATCGTTTCCTAAAAAATAGTTGTGATAATGGCGGGTGGGTTTTTCGCCTTTCCAAACAGCGGCGCCATTAGGTTCCACGAAACGAACCCTAAATGCATGACCCTTGATGATGGGCGGACCGGGTCGCAAGGTGGGTTGATGGTGGGCGGCATGCAAATCTCCCATATCCGCCAAATGCCATGAGAATCCTCCAGGTTCAAAGAATACCGCACCTCCCGGCACATCGGTTCGAAACTGAAAAGGGGCGTCCCATTGTCCTCTGTTTTCCAAAAAATGAAAAGGATAATCTTGAGCAAAAAAGCCTTGCATCAGGCCAACCCAAAGGAATCCGAACATGAGGTAATTCTTCACCATATCATCTATCTTTCTAATCTATAAAGGTAAACATCCTTTGCATACATTATTCAAGATTTATTTTCCAATTTTTTTTGGGTTTTCAGCCAGCAACGCTACATTTGCAAACCAAAATTTCGGGGTGTAGCTCAGCCCGGTTAGAGTACACGTCTGGGGGGCGTGTGGTCGGAGGTTCGAATCCTCTCACCCCGACATTTGTAAATGAAAGGTTTCGGTGAATTTTCACTGGAACCTTTTTTTTTTATATTGTATTTTACGCCCATATCGGAGGGTGCCCCTTCAGGGCTCCAACGGCGTTCATTCCAAAAGCCCTGAAAGGGCGCACTCCAATAGCCCAAGATGTATGTTATTCATAAAAAGCCCTGAAAGGGCGCACTCCAATAGCCCAAATGGCGTTCATTCCATGAGCCCTGAAAGGGCGCACTCCAATAGCCCAAGATGTATGTTATTCATAAAAAGCCCTGAAAGGGCGCACTCCAATAGCCCAAATGGCGTTCATTCCATGAGCCCTGAAGGGGCGAAATAACTAAACCTTAATCCCAAACATAACGCTCATCAAAAGCTATATTATGTCTATTAAGCTCCGTTCGATATTCATCTTGAAACGATTTTTTTCGGTGATGTTCATGTTGGTTTTCGATATATTTAATCACCCTTTCAACATCTTTGGGATATACTGAAAAAGCAGCATACCCATTTTGCCAATAAAAATTCTCATAACCCTTACCTTTCGTTTTTATCCATTTGGAAGAATGGGATTTTAGTTCTTCCAAAAGTTTCATTAATGTTACCTTTTTAGATAACATACATAGGATATGAATATGGTCTGTGTAACCGCCCACTTTAAGCACCTGACAACCTAAATGGTTGCAGATACCTCCTAGATAAGCATGTAATTCTGCCTCTACCGGCGGATAAATCAATGGTTGCCGATACTTTGTACTAAAAACAATGTGAACGTAATTTTGCACAAGGGATTGTCCCATTTGATTTTAGTTTAATTTTAATACCATTATAGAAAGGGGAAGCGACGTGTTTCATCACTACATGAAACGTGCGTTAAGAAGGACAACAAACACAAAGCTTGGCGGAAACCCTTTTTTTGGTCATTGGCGCTAGATCAACACACGTGGCGTTATAAATCGTAGAACGAAGCGACCCGCCCATTTGATGCGTAACGAGTTGATTGCGGACATCGTTGATTGGGCCCATGGTTAATTACGCCCACTCGTTGATTGGGCCACTCGTTGGTTGCGCTCTTTTTGATTGCGCCCCTTCGGGGCTGGGGAGGAGGTACTTAGATAATAAAGAGACTAATTGGGCATTTCCTTCATGGTTAAAGTAATAAAATTGCGCCCCGTAGGGGCTGGGGAGGAAATACTCATCTAATATAAGAAATTCGAAGGGCGTTTTCCAACTATAGGGTACTTCGAAACACGAAGATTAGGCCTTTCATTCGATGGAAAATAAAAAAATAGAAATTAAACTTGACCGAAATATTTCCTTAAGGCCCATTCTAAGGACAATAGAAAAATTAGCAAGCCCAGCGCCCATTTCCAATCAATTAACTCTTGCATTTCCTGATGAGCGCGTAAAATAGATGACACATCGGTTCTGGCTTCCAACATCTCTGGGACCAATGTCATTTGGGGCCAAGGGACGGATTGTCCGCCCGATTGCAAAGACATTTGAGTCAATAAATCGTGGTTGGCTTGGACCACCAATGCCTCACTTTGGGTAGATTCTACGGTGAAAGTGCCGGTTTTTTCATAGGTCTTTCCTCCCGAAACTACCTTGGCCTGCCAAGTATAGGCACCCGCTGAAAAAGAACCTGCATCTAGCCTGTAGCCGCGGTCTAAGCGGGTAAACACATAATTAAATTTTCTTTTCTCTGCATCTGTGATTTGCATCTGCACTTCCGGCCCTTGGATGGGTTCTAAAGCCTCATTATACAATTCTGCTAAAAATATGACAGATACACCCTCACGATACCTGGTTTCTCCATGCACCCTGAATAAACTTTTATCTTCACGCAAAGCTAAAAACTGGACTACACTGCGCAAAAGGGCATCGAAGGTCTCATGGCTACCGGAACGTTCGTAGGAGGCCATACGCCACCGCCATAAGCCCTCACCCGCCAAAACAGAGGTTCTTCTCCCCTGCCCTTCAAAAAAAAGCCACAATGGAATGCCGGAAGATGCGCCTCCTACGGCTCTATACACCAATGCTTGCGCACCTGCGGCTACTTTATAATCGCCAAATGGCATGTGAAGTGGTGGAAATCGCTGCATCCAGCCATCAAATGCTTCTGATACCTGAAAAAAGGAAAATTGTCGGTTCCATATACCCTGCACTTCATCCAATTTCGCTACCGGACGCTCTATTTTTAAGCCGGTAGGCCATTGGTTAAATGTATTCATATCGGATTGCTGACCCAATAGATACCAAGTGGGCACTTGGGCCGCCGATAAGGCGGACTCGGTTTGTTTGTAAGAATGAACTCGTGAGGGCAATTGAACCAAAATGGCCAAACTCAAGTCTTTGATAGACACATTGAGCTGATCTTCCGGCCCGGTATGAACTAAAACCTCCAATTGTTCATTGGCTTCAAGGGCCTGACGAATCGCGCCCAAATCGGGATGGGGCGCAGAAGCTGCCAAAAGAATTTTGCGCCGATTATCTACCACTTCTATCCAAGCCGTTTTGCGATTGTTGGCAGTGGATGGCTCATCTTTCACGGGAAAAACCACCACTTGGTAAGGCCGCGTCCCCGGTGCACCTGCTTTTAATTCGAACGTATGGGTAAAGGTCTGACGGGGAGATTTTACTTCAAATGTCGTCTCTTGAACCGCGCCATCCGGACCGCTGAGTTGGACCCGAAGACGCTCTCCAACCAACTTCTCCGCATCCACGGTTACTTCGATGGGAAAGGAATTTCCGGAAAAAACCACTTCATTAAAACGTAGGCGAGAAATTCTTGCATCACGTTGCATGGTGGTATCTCCCATACGAATGGTATAGATGGGAACGCCAATGCCAGTTTCCGCCACTAAGGGATCTGCCCCTTTAGTGACAATCCCATCTGAAGCCAAAACCAAAGCGGCTAAATTTCGGTTGGCGAAACGGACTGAAACATCCTTAAGTGCCTGTGAAATATCTGTTTCTACTCCGGTAAAATCAATCTTTTGTGACCTTGACACGGTTTCATCGAATCGTAACACATGCACATCGAATGGTTCATCCATTTGACTCGCCAGTTGCTCCCATTCCTTGTTAAAATTAGCCGCTACTTCTACGGAATCTTTGCCAAGCAACAAGGAGGCTGAATTGTCCGCCAAAAGTACCACTACCGGCTTTTCCAATTCTTTTACTAAAAGGTAAAAAACCGGACCTAATAACAACAAAACCAACAGGGTTCCAGACAGTGCACGTAACGTCCAAAGCCCTAGCCAAACGCGCGTTGAATAGGCGTCTGTCTTACTTTTATATCCATAAAGTAAAAAGGCAAACCCGAGGCCCGCCAATACGGCGATAAAAATTAGTAGGGCGTTGGACATGGATTACGATTACATCTGCATTCCGCCACAAACGTGGATCACCTGCCCGGTAATGTAAGCGGAACGGTCACTTCCCAAAAAGACCACCAATTCTGCTACATCTTGAGGCGTTCCCCCACGACGAAGTGGAATTTGGGTAAGCCATGCCTCTTTTTGTGCCGGATCTAAATGTTGGGTCATTTCTGTTTCAATAAACCCGGGTGCAATGGCGTTGCAACGAATGTTCCTTGAGCCCAACTCTTTGGCTACCGATTTGGTGAATCCATGCATGCCGGCCTTACTGGCGGCATAATTGGCCTGTCCTGCATTGCCACTGGTTCCAACAATAGAACTGATGTTTATGATGGAACCACTGCGTTGCTTCAACAATTGACGTTGTACGGCCTTGGTCACATTAAAAATGGATTTTAAATTGTTGGCAATCACCTCATCAAATGCCTCTTCTGTCATCCGCATCAATAAATTGTCTCGGGTAATGCCGGCATTGTTCACCACAATATCCAGACCGCCTAAAAAAGCAATGGCTTCCTCCACCACTGTTTGGGTTAATTGAAATTGCGAGGCATCACAAGCAAAACCCTTAGCTTTCACGCCAAGAGAGGTTAATTGTTGCACCAATGTATCTGCTTCCTGAGCGCTTGATCTGTAGGTAAATGTAATGTCGGCTCCCTCTTCGGCCAATCGCAAGGCAATGCCTCTTCCTATTCCGCGGGTGGCGCCTGTAACAAATGCTTTTTTTCCTGCTAACAAGGTCATGTTTCTAGGTTTAATGCAGCTAAATTACATAGAACAGCGGAATATCGCGGGAATAAGGCTTTAAAATCCCCGAAGATTGTAATTTGCAGTCGTGAAACGGATGGTTTGGTTGGCTGTCGCTGCAATAGGGTTCCTTCTATTGCCTTTTCCCTTTTTGGGTCAATTAAGGTTTGATTTTGACCTTAAAGGCTACTTGCCTGAAGACAATCCATTCATTCAATTTGAGCAACGTTTTGGAACAGACTATGATTTTTTTGTCATCACCGTTCCTTGGCCGGATGGCCCGAAAAAGTTAAAAAGACTTCACGATACCCAATCGATGTTGGACGATCTTGCCTCGTTTCCGCACGTGGAACGTGTCCAAGGACTAGCCAACCTTGAACTTCCCGTTTTCCAAGCAGGCCAATGGCAAAAAAAAGCATGGTTGCGCAACGCACGTTGCCAGGAAGATTTAAGAAAATGGTGGTTTTCTTACGCACCTTGGCAGCAACATCTCGTCAGTACAGATGGCCAACATTTGGCTTTATGGGTTCACACCAGTTCCGGGATTTCAAAAAAGAAATCGGATGTCCTTCTTGCCCAAGTCAAGGGTTTCATAGCAGAACAACCCATAAAAGGCTGTAAAATCATTGGTAAAATTCAAATCCAAGAAGTGTATTTTAACCAGCTGCCTCGCGAAATGACATGGCTACTATTTTTCGGTAGTTTGTTGATTTTTATACTATTATTCATCGCGGTGCGCCATGTTCGGTTGGCTTTGTTTTGGATGCTTGGGGTTGGATTGCCTCCGCTTACACTCCTTGGAATGATGGGTTGGACCGGAACCCCAATCAATGCGCTAAGCATGATTATTCCGCTTATTTTGGCCGTTATTGGTCTTACAGATTTACTGCACCTTCATTTGGCTTTTCAGTCGGCCTCCTCCAAAGAGCGTTTATGTCGATGGAAAGAAAGTTTTAAACTTGCAGGAGTCCCTGCCTTGTTAACGAGTTTAACTACGGCCCTGGGTTTTGTCAGTCTTTACTTCATTCCTGTGGAGGCGGTGGCCCAATTTGGGGCTTGGACTGCGCTTGGGATACTCATCACAGGAATTTGGGTGGTGTTGGTGCATTTGGGTACCAGTTTATTTTTATCCGCTCACCAACTTCCCTTGCCTACGTTTGGACATGTACTTGGACGTCAAAAAGTGCGTCGTTGGATGCTCGGCATGAGTTTCGTCCTTTCCCTTGGCCTTTTATTCCTAAAGTCTGACCATTTTTTAATGCAGGAATTGCCAGAAAAACACAGCACCATGCAAGATTTCGCGTGGTTTGAGCAACATTTCGGCGGTATCCGACCATTGGAAGTCTTGGTGCCGACAATGTCTTGGAAAAATCAAGAGGATATGCTTTTATTGGAGCAAACCCAGGAAAAACTTCAACATCATTTTAATGCGACGCCTTTGCAATCAGTGGTTCCAGCTCTAAAATTGTTGCATATGGGATTGAGGGGCGGTCAACCTAAGTATTACCTTTTACCTACAGACCAGACAGCGTGGCGGGTTTTAATTCAAGAAGCAGAGAAATTGGGGTTTGAAAACGAAATGGTTCAACAAGGCTGGATGAGTCAAGATGGATGGTATCGTTTGTCGGGACGGCTGAAAGATCTTGGTGCGCGTACCTATTTGGCCCAATGGAAAAGTTGGTCGACACAAACAGGAATGATGCCAAATACCTTAACGGGGTCAGCACATCAAATGGATCAAAGTTTATCTTTAATAACAAAAAATCTTGCTTTAGGACTTGGTATGTCCGTCCTAACCATTGGCCTTATTTTTGGCTTTTTGGTGAGGTCCATACGACTGACCCTTTTGGCTTTAATCGTGAATCTCTTCCCTTTGGCTTGTGTAGGCGGAATGATGGGCTGGGCTGGAATTCCACTTCAAATTTCCAATATTTTGTTTTTCAATATTTTACTTGGCATTGCAGTAGATGATTCCCTGCATATTCTTTGGAAAGCCTATCCTCTCCTTCGAGAAGGAATGCATCCAAAATTAGCGGTAGAAAAGGCCATTGCCACTACAGAAAATGCACTTCAATGGAGTACCCTGGTGCTTGTGGCAGGATTTTTCCCGCTTTGCTTTTCCATGTTTTCTTCACCTCAAAACCTAGGTTTAAGTATGTGTGTAGGTCTCATGGCGGCATGGTGGGCTGACCTTCACCTACTTCCATGGCTGGTGGGGCGTTTTTTTCCTTCCAAAAACGCATCTGCTTCATCAAATCCCCTTGGTGCTGGAGCGCTAAATCACGATTAAGAAATGTTGACCATTGGTAATACTGCTTTGCCGTGGTAAAATCAGCCAAATTGGGTAAATGATGTTGCCATACTTTCATCGCTTTTCCTTTGCTTAGAAATGGGAGACGTCTCGCCTTGGAGCGAATGGCCCAAAAAACAGAATCACCGGGTTGTAGATAAAACGCACCGGTATGCCTATAAAATGAATGTGCCTCGGCTTCCAAAAAAGACTGCCATTGCTGCTGGTCATGGAGGTAAACAACATAGGACTGATACAGTATCGATTCCTCACCATATCTTACTTTCAAAAATTCAAGGGCTGCATGCTGTCCAAAATGTTGCGCCAGATTTTCATTCCAAGCATCTTCACCGGATAAATAATACCAGCGGTGAAAAAGTTCATGCAAAATGGTTTCCGCCATTGGGCCAACACCTTCGGAAAGCATTGTAGGAGATAAAACCTCAGAGAAAAAGCCAAGGGAACTCCAGGCGTGTACCGGTCGCACCCGGACATGAAAACCGCGTTGTCTCAAATCTGCGGCTTCCTTCTGCGCCCAAGCTACATTAAAATAGCCCCGATAACCTAAACGACCTAAAAACGGATAATACCAGCGATAAGGCCGCAATCCGTCCTGATAAGAAGCAGAAACGGCCCATAACAAAGGCTGCTTATCGGGGAAAATTCGTTCATAAGAACCCTCTGTATGCAAGCCCAAGTCTTTCGCAAAATTTAAGACCTGAGGAATGGCCGCAAGACATTTCTGTTCCTCTTCATTTTCTGGAACATACGCTGAAATAGGAATGGGTTTAAAGGGCAAGGTCAATTGCCCTTTGGCTAAATGAAGGTAATAGCCAAGCTCCGAACCACCCAAAATGAGCGCACTCATGACCAAAAATACCACCAAGACCCACCCAAATTTCTTCTTGTTATACCTCATTTTTCACTCCGAATTCTTGGTAAGCATGCCTCGAAAAATGTAAAATCGAGTTGAAATGTAAAATTATAATATTAAATATCGATGGGCACAAGCAAATACAGCCTCAGATGCTCCTATTTATCAATTAAATCTAATATTCCTCCTTTAAATTTATTTTTCTCTTTAAAATAGAAACAACCATAATATTTAAATTAAAATATTAATAATCAATGAATTAGAATTCTTAAAATTCTTTTTTAATCATATTTAATGTATTAAAAAATAGGAGTTTTAGCTTTTTTAATATAAGTCATCAAAATATTACATTACTTTTGAAAGAAATTAAAACTGATTTTTTATGATTGAAATGATTGAATTCATTCAAAAAGAAATCAACCGCAGGGAGCAAGAAATTCAACGGTTGCTTGATATTAAAGCCATGCTGTTGAATGATCCTAAGGCTCCCACCACCACCACCATCCAGCCCATTCTTACACCTTCTAAACGCGGCAGAAAGAAAAAATCTGACGTCATTGAACAAACCATGTCCATGGGGAATGTTGTAAGTTCAGAACCTTCAGCCATCCCTGTAAAGGAAAAGGTGAAAGCCCTGAAAGTCAAAACAAAATCTCCCAAAAGGAAGAAAAGAAAATCACCTACGACTGAGGGTAGAATCATTGCCACTATTAAGTCCGAAAACCGGCTTTTGGATGTAAATACCTTGGCCGATATGCTTGCTCCAAAATTTCCTGACAAAGACTACAGTACACTAACCAAGTATTTTAACGTGGTTTTGTCTAATTTGAAAAAGAAGGATATTCTACATGGAGTTAAATTTGATGAGAAAGACCAAAAACTCAGCCGCAACCATTGGGGCTTAAAGAAATGGTTTACTGAAGATTTTCAAATTACCCCTGAATATTATTTAAATAAAGACTAATCACTTTGTTTATAAATAAAAAAGAGGAAAAGTTTATTTTCCTCTTTTTTTTGCCCTTTTACAACCATTTCCTACGGTTTCCGTACCTTAGAGCAAGCACTTTATTGTCTTTTCAGCATGAAATGGTTCCTTTTAATTGTAGGAAGTCTCTTAGGTTTTATTCCCCTCAAGGTCCTTGGCCAGCAGCGGTCTTTGGATTTAATTCAGGCCATTTCTTCTGATCCAGAATTGCGCAGCAGTTGGTTCGGGATATCTGTCTTCTCTTTAACCAAACAACAAACGGTATTCGAGCATGAAGCCCAAAAAGCATTCGTTCCTGCTTCTACCCTTAAACTTTTAACTGCCGCAGCAGCGCTCGAAACCCTCGGACCACAATTCCAATTTGAAACCAAATGGACCTGCGATCCTATTTCTCCGGATGGCATCGTTCAAGGCAATATTTACCTCTGGGCAGGTGCTGACCCAACCTTAGGCTCCTCGAAATTTCCCACCACCACATGGCCTCTTCTCAAACAATCGTTCTTAGGCTGGATTCAGGAAAAAGGCATTCGGAAAGTGCTCGGAAAATTTATCGTATGCACAGGCAAAACAAAAGGTTGGGGCCCTTCTCCTGGTTGGAGTTGGGATGATCTTGGTTGGTATTATGGTGCACCGCCTTCGCCCGTTTGCTTTTTGGACAATGGGGTGGAATTGTCCTTTCAAACCCTACAAAAACAAACCTCTCCCCTTTGTCTCTCTCTTCCTTTGCCACTTTCCTACATTACTTGGAACAATCAACTGGTCCAAACTTCTTCAGAAGTCAAAGCCAATATACAAGTAATAGGAACGGATCCGTCCACTTCGCGCACCCTTATGGGCACTTTACCCTACAGCCCAAAAGAAACCAAGCTCCGACTTAGTTTGCCACAACCCGCTTTGGCCGCAGGGCATTTTTTTATCACAGCCCTTAAAGAACAAAATATCGCCATTGACTCCCTTCCTAAAGTTCAAGAGGAATTTCCAACCCTTGAGCACCAGACTACCTTAGGAAACTGGCGTTCTCCCATCTTGCATGAACTTATAATCAAAGTTTTACAAGACTCAGATAATTTAATTACAGAGCAACTTGCCACCTATTTGGGCCAACGACAAAACCAAACCGGACCAGAATTTTTAACCTCCTTCTGGAAAATCCGAGGTTTAGATTCATTGGGATTTTCTCTTGCGGATGGCAGTGGCTTATCTAGGTACAACGCCATATCACCGGCAAATTTCACGCGAATGCTCGGATATATGCATCGTTCTCCTCACCGCAACCTGTTTATGAGCTCACTTCCTAAAGCCGGATTACAGGGAACGCTGCAAGGAATTGGAACCCAAAAATCGCTCAAAGGAAACATATGGGCCAAAAGCGGTAGTATGTCCAAAGTACGTGGGTATGCAGGGTACTTGTTTACGGAACAACAGGATACACTGGCCTTTGCCATCCTTTGGAACCAGTTTCTATGTCCTTCCAAGAAGATCAATCAAAAAGTAGAGGCTTTCTGGACTGCTTGGAGAGAATAATTTTTGACCTCATTAAACTTGCTTGCATCACATGCGTCTAAAGGTTGGTTATGAAAAACAAGACTTCACCTCCAGTGTTCGGCTCTACCGTCTATTTTGAAGAACTTCCCGACCGCGTTTTTGTTCGGATGAAAAGAAGAAATCAAAAAAAATGGGCGGCTTTAACCCTTGTTCCATTGGCAATGGTTATGTTTTTTTCCTTGCCCTGGACGGAGCGCTCCGGACCACCAAGGGAAGAAATTGTTTCCTATCTGGAACAGGAAGAACAACTGGATCACGAAGTTTGGTTTGAATTGGCCGAATCACAATTAAAACAACAACCATGAAGAAAATGATGATGCTTGGCCTATTGGCTGGCGCCCTGAACCTTAACGCCTTACAGGCACAACGCGAAAACCGCGAAAGACCTACAGAAGCCCAAAGGCAGGAAAGGGCTGAAAAACAAGAGCAACACAAGGCCTCTATTAATTTGGCGGCTGGATTTACCGCGCAGGAAGCCGAAGCCTTCTGGAGCCTTCAACGCCAAATGCGGGAAGAACTTCGGGGCATCAAATCTGAGCGGCCGGAGCGTAAAACCGTAGCCGAAAGTACCGATGAGGAATTGTCTCAACGCATGGAGCAAAGATTCCAAATGGAAGAACAAAAATTGAGCATCCGAAGAAAGTACCATGCCTCTATGGTGAAAGCAGTGGGCATCAGAAAACTTGCCTTGGCCATGGAAGCGCAGAAAAAACACCATGACAAAGACTAAAAGCCTTTTTCTATTCTTATTTTTCTGGGGATTGGCATGTTCCTTGTTGGCGCAAAACCAAGACAGTGAACCGCCCTTTGCCAAGGTCAATGCCGAACGGAAAGCATTTATTCAAAAAGAAGCTGAATTGACAGATTCTCAAGCAGCCTCGTTTTGGACCCTGGAAAAACGCTTCCGAATGGAAAGAAGGCGCCTCCGCTTTCAACACAAAAGTCCTTTGCCTCCCTTATCTACCCTTTCCGATGCACAAGTGCAGGAATGGCTGGACCAAAGGTTCTTGAAAGAAGAAGCCTTGCTTCAATTGGAAAAGGACTTTCAAGCTCAAGGCATTCAGTTGCTGGGTTTACGCACCTTTGCCAGGGTTATTCAAGCCAGTGAAGCTTTCAAAAAAGAAATGATTGAACGGCTGAAAAAACCTTGAAAAAACAAAAGAGTTAAAAGCCTGTTGGGAAGCCAGCAGGCTTTTTTTCTGAATCCACTACCTTTGCACCATGCGGATAGATATTGTTGCAGTGATTCCTGAACTTTTAGAAGGTCCTTTAGGGCACTCTATTGTGGGTAGGGCCAGAAAAAAAGGATTAGCGGACATCCGCATTGTTTCCCTTCGGGACTTTGGCCTTGGCAAACACAAGCAATTGGATGATTATCCCTATGGCGGTGGCGGCGGAATGGTTCTTCGTTGCGAACCGTTAAGCGCTTGTCTCGATCATTTATTGGCGCAAAACGCTTACGATGACGTTATTTACATGTCACCAGACGGGGCCACTTTCGACCAACCTATGGCCAATCAAATGTCCATGCAAAACAGCTTATTGCTGGTTTGTGGTCATTATAAAGGCATGGACCAACGTATTAGAGACACCTACATCACCAAAGAAATTTCTATCGGGGATTTTGTGATTTCAGGTGGTGAACTGGCCGCAGCGGTAGTTACTGACGCTTTGGTCAGATTGATTCCCGGTGTACTGGGAGATGAAATGTCCGCTTTATCCGATTCATTTCAAGACCAATTGCTTGCGCCGCCTGTGTACACCCGGCCAGAGGAATGGCGGGGACAAAGCGTTCCTGAGATTTTAAGGTCTGGTGACGAGAAAAAAATTGCCCATTGGCGGTATGAACAAGCTGTACAGCGCACCCAAAAACTCAGGCCGGATTTATTAAAAGACACAGAATTGCCACCTACCGAAACAATTTAAATCAGCAGCCGCCCAACCGAACAAAACGTCAAATCGCTTTGGGTTACTCCGTAAAATGTCCATCCACCATGCTTAGTTTGCGATCGGCCATCTGTGCCAATTCAGGATGGTGGGTGACAATAACGAAGGTTTGCCCGAATTCTTCCCGCAATTGTAAAAACAGGGCATGAAGTTTCTGGGCATTATGGGTATCCAGGTTTCCTGAAGGTTCATCCGCAAAAACCACGGCCGGATTATTCATGAGTGCGCGCGCCACTGCTACACGTTGCTGTTCACCACCGGAAAGTGCGGCTGGTTTATGGTCCAAACGCTCGGCAAGATCCATTTTTTCAAGCAACATTTTAGCCCGTGCCAATGCTTTGGAGGGCGATGTACCTCCAATCCATGCCGGCATGGCCACATTTTCTACGGCTGTAAACTCAGGAAGCAAATGATGAAATTGAAAGACAAAGCCTAAACTTTGGTTTCTGAAATGACATAACTTTTTGTCATTTAATTGAAAAATAGGTTTGTCCTGAATCCTTACTTCTCCCCCATCGGGACGGTCAAGGGTGCCTAAAATGTGCAATAGCGTACTTTTTCCCGCGCCGGAACGACCTACAATGGACACAATTTCACCGGGAAATACGTCCACATCAATCCCCCGCAACACTTGGAGTTGGCCGTAAGTTTTTGTGATTCCACGGGCAGTGATGATGGGTTTCATGTGGTCCTTTTCTCTGTGGTTAAATCAATGGGTTGGCTCAGTCCAGGGAATGGCGGGCAACAACGTAGTTCTTACCTCACCAAATCCAACGCGAATGGCTCCCTTTTCTGCAAAACCACGCATGATCACGGTATCGTTATCCTGAAGAAATTTCCGTTGGCTGCCATCGGATAAGGTCAATGGCTGGGTGCCCCGCCAAGTCAATTCCAACATGCTCCCGTAACTGTCTGGCCGGGCACCGGAAATGGTGCCGGAGGCGTAAAAGTCCGCCAAACGAAGGTTACATCCATTGATGGTATGGTGCGCCAATTGCTGGGCCATGGTCCAATACAAATATTTAAAATTGGAGGTACAAATCAAGGTTTCCTCTCCATCCTTAGGTGCTAAATGCACCTGCAACTGAATATCAAAAGTAAAACGCTCCTTCTCCTTCAAATAAGGAAGGACGTCCGGGTTTTGTTCCGGTGCTGCGGTTCGGAAAGGCTGTAAGGCTTCCATTGGCACAATCCATGGAGAAACAGAACTGGCAAAATTTTTCCCTAAAAAAGGACCAAGCGGCACATATTCCCATTTCTGTAAATCTCTGGCCGACCAGTCGTTCAACAACATCATTCCGAAAATATGGTCGTAGGCTTCATCTACCGCCACCCGATCTCCCATCGATGTAGGTTTCCCCACCACAAAACCCATTTCCAACTCAAAATCCATGGCTTTGGACGTGTCAAATACAGGGGCGTTTGCGCCATCCGGCAAAATTTGACCATAAGGCCTGCGAATGGGCACGCCGGAAGGAATAATCGACCCACTGCGCCCATGGTACCCTACCGGCAAATGTTTCCAATTGGGCAACAATGCATCGCCATCTGGACGAAACATTTTACCCACATTGGTCGCATGTTCCATGGAGGAATAAAAATCGGTGTAATCCCCAATGGAAATGGGTAAAAGCATTTCTGCGGCCTCTTGTGGAATAAGTATTTTATCCAAATGAGAGGCATCCCGCAACACGGGATTATCCGCCCGTAACAAATCTTGAAGTAAAGCACGCAACTTGGACCAAACGGTTGGCCCTTGTGCAATCAGTTTATTGAGCTTTTTGGAACGAAAAACTTTACCGTTCACATACAAACTATCCAAATAACCACGGCGATGCAGAGCTGCCAAATCTAAAATCTGGGTACCAATGGCTACCCCTACCCTCGGTTTTTTCCCTTGGTACCTAAAGATGCCATATGGCAAGTTATATATGCTAAAATCAGATTGTTCTGGAATGGAAACCCAACTGTCGATTTGGGGCTCGGCCTTTTTCATGTGGTTATGTATCAATAGAGGGCTTCAAAGTAAGTAAAAAGCCTAGAAAAAATGGGTTTTTAAATGGAATATTTGAGGTTAACCGGCCGGTTTAAGCTAGAAATACCAAACCCAACTGGTCCTTAGGGGTTAATGGCATTTTTTTTACACAGGTTAAAAGGATAGACCTGATGGTTCATTATGATTTGATTTAATGCGTAGGTATTCAGACCTAATGTGAAGCCGAAAGAGCTAAATTATACGATTGGATACGTTTGGGTTGGATAAGGAGACGAAATCGGTCTTTCTCATTTGTTATGAAAGGGTGTTTCAAAGCTATCGTGACAATTTGATCGCATTAACTTTATACCCGCCATTGGCCGCTTGTTTTCTACATATATTTTTAGAATACAGGCATTTAAAAGCCGAAAATGAGACAGTATTTTGAACCCATTGGTGCTCCTACCCAAACATTACCGGCTTACCCGTCTATATCGCGTTGAAAGAAAGCTCCACTTATTAAACTAGCATAACTTTCCTTGACCTTTAACGCTCCCTAAACATATTCCAATCTCTTTTGCTTTACAACAATAAGCTATTTCTGTACTTTTGAGGAAATCTTGAAGCATATGCGGCAATTTTGGGGTATTGGATTCTTTGTTTTTTTTCTCTTGGCATGCCGCACTGCTCCTATTGCTCCAAGTCAAAACAGGGCCTCCGTTTTCAGGGGAGGGGTTGTAAGCGCTACGCCTATCGCCTCTGCTCCTAAACCAACCCTACCAGGCGCACCGGACACTTGGATTTGTGCTCAGCCCGGATTGGATTCGCTTTTTCTATCCGATACTACTCAAAAAACATTTGTTTTCCGTTGGACTTGGGAAAACGAAAATTACGCCATGGCTAGGTGGAGCGACGGCCGCATGGTTCTTTTTTCCATGCAAAAGGAAAGGTCTTGCATTCCTATTGATACCCTTCAGGATGTTCCTTTTGCCCTGTCGGTGCATGCCGAGGATATAAATAATGATCTTCAACCTGAACTTTGGTTTATCGGCCCGGCAGATGCGCATGGAAATGCACCCACCAGCATTTTTTTTCTCCGTAAAGGCGGCCTATCAAGACTTCCCATTCCTTTGTTTAGTCCCGAAGTTTTACATGAGGGCCGAGGATTGGTCAGTCGGTTTTTCGACCATCGATGTGCGGTAAGCCACCAAGAGGTGTATCTCATTTCGACCCATGGAAAGGCCAAAATGAAGGAAAGCCTTACCTTTCGACCTAATTGCGCGGTGGATTCAGCACAAGCCATCCTTACCTATCCCGGAGACATGGAGAAATCCATGGCCCTGCCCATTGTGGGAACCCGCCGCATGGTGTTTGATATTTTTAAATCGTTTTATGAATAAGATGTCTTTTTTATGTGCAAGTTCCCTGATGTGGGCCACCCTCCTTGCGCAAACCACCACTCCTTTGAACAGAGAAACCATGAGTCTTTCTACCCGTTCGGCCTCCGGAAACAACCGCCTTCCCTACCCTGAAAGTAAAAAAGAAAATACTGTCCTCACCCTGCATGGTCAAACCATTCCCGACCCGTACGCTTGGTTAGAAGCACCCGCTGAAACTCCGGCGGTAAAACAATGGATACAAAAACAGCAAAGCTTTACCGAAGGTCATTTTCAAAAAATGATGTTTCGCGAAAGCATTCGACTTGCTTTGGCTGAAAAATGGGATTATCCCAAACATGGGGTGCCCATGCGGAAAAAGGGTCGGCTGTACTACAACTTTAACCCGGGATTGCTCAACCAATCCAAATTAATGGTGCAAAATGAGCAAGGTTTGGAATCTATGGTTTTGGACCCCAATACCTTCTCAGAAGATGGAACGGCCAGTTTAGCCACCTACAGCATCAGCGAAAATGGGGAATACCTCGCCTATGCCATTTCTGAAGCAGGTTCCGACTGGCGTACCATCAAAGTCTTACACTTACCTACCATGCAGTTGACCTCTGATCTGGTGGAAAATGTGAAATTTTCGGGAATTGCTTGGCAAGGTCAAGGATTTTATTATAGCCGTTTCCCCAGAAGTCAGGCTGGAGCTTTTGTGGCTGAAAATGCTGGTCAACAAGTATTTTACCATACATTGGGAACGCCCCAATCCAAAGATGAACTCATCTTCGAGGACAAAAACAACCCCAAACATGGCAATTACGGTTACACCGTTTCCGATGAAAAACTCTTAGTGATTTCCCAAACCAAAGGCACCCATGGAAACCGTATTTGGGTAAAACCTACGGGTCCGGATATGGGAAAAAAGAAATTCATTCCCTTAATTCAGGATTTTTCTTCCGAATCTAACGTAGTGGCTTTCGAAAACAATCAAGTGTATTTGCTTACCAACCACCAAGCGCCCAACTACCGACTCATTCGGATTGATTTGAATAAACCCCAAGAAAAGGAATGGAAAGATGTGATTCCGGCCGGAGATGGTGTTTTACAGGCCGTTTACC
>CAZRHR010000038.1:0-26589 GCA_964599915.1 uncultured Candidatus Competibacteraceae bacterium
ACGAACTATATAGAGTGGAGCAGGCTTTCAGGGTTGCCAAATCCGATCTAGAAACTCGACCTATGTTCCATTTTAAAGAAGAACCCATAAAGCTGCACCTGCTAATTTGTTTCTTGGCTTTAGTCATATCAAAGCACATAGAAATCAAAACCGGCATATCAATCAGACGATTAAATACTGAAGCGAAGAAGGTCGCAGATGCAAGAATGCTCAATAAACTTACTGGAAAAGAAGTGATTGTAGCAGGAAAACTAAATCAATCAGCAGAGAATATATTGTCAAAGCTTAATTTGTTGTACTAAAGTGGACAAGTCAGGAGGCAGAAAACCCACCAACAATCCCAAATAAACTCTCAGGAATATTGTTTACGTCATTTTTCTCCAATAGAACGACCGAAATGATGATGCAAATAATTCCGATGATGAAAGCAGCTGGAGACCTTGTTTCTACATGATAATACGCTTGAATTTCATGAAGTATTTTTGATAGGTGCGATAAGCTGGCAATATTTAAATGGATGTTGATTTCCGTATGGAATTTCCATAATACAATTGCCCCTGCGATTATTGTATCCTCTTTACTTTTGATTATGAATTCTTTGTGATCATTGACTAGAATTAATATTGCTTTTGCACTTGGACATTTTTTCTGATTCATGCAGTTTATTAGAAAAAGTCTTCCTTTTTCAGAATTTTGAATAATTCTAATTATGATGTTTAATTTTTGCTGTCAATGTGTTGATTTATAGTAATTTATGAGTATAGGCATTTCAATTCTAACATAGCGATTGTTTTCAGAAATTTATAATTAATTTTTCCGTAATCGTGTCCGATGATTTGGAGGGGCTCAACAAAGTATGCTCCAACATTTAAATGTTTTTTACTTCTTTTATTCTGTGATTTTATAGCGAGTCAGCTATTCGTCTAAAATCCCTTCCCCCTCATAATAAAAAGAATAGAGCATAAAAAAAGCCGCCCTTTCAGGCGGCTTCCTCAAAAAATATTATGTTACTCACTTAACGTCACGTTAAACTTTCCGTTCCGCACCACTAAAGAATCTCCACCGCTATTGAAAGCCGTAAGGCTAAATTGACCAACGATGGTTCCACCTCTTACTCCTGCGGGAGTGAAAGACTCAATGGTAAGCAATCCCGGTTTACTTTCTCTGGAATAATACCCATTGCTGGCATTTAAACCGAATAAAAATGAATTGTTTAAGCTGTCTAATGGAAACGTTCCAGCGAACGCATAATCTCGAATAGCCAGCGAAACGGGTAAAAAATTCCGATTGAAACCATTCAGCAACACAATATTATCGTCGGTAATTCTTCCCGTAGCATATTGGTTACTCTCCCATAGCTCTCCATCCATAACGGCGGAAATGGCAAAATTTGACTCGCCGCATGCGGTGAACAAAGCCATCAGTGGAATGAATAAGAACTTTTTCATAGGATGGTTTTTAGTTAAATGCAGAAATACCGGTAATGTCCATGCCGGTAATGAGAAGATGGATGTCGTGGGTGCCTTCGTACGTAACCACTGACTCCAAATTCATCATGTGACGCATGATAGGATATTCGCCGGTGATGCCCATGCCACCTAAAATCTGACGGGCTTCTCTTGCAATGGTGAGCGCCGTATGCACATTGTTTCTTTTGGCCATGGAAATCTGGGCCGGTGTTGCCCTGTTTTCATTTTTAAGTTGGCCTAAACGCAATACCAATAATTGGCCTTTGGTGATTTCTGTAATCATTTCAGCCAGCTTCTTCTGTTGTAATTGGAATGCTGCGATGGGCTTTCCAAATTGCACGCGCTCTTTGGCATAACGCAAAGCGGTATCGTAACAATCTAAAGCAGCACCCAATGCGCCCCATGCGATGCCATAACGCGCAGAATTCAAACAGGAAAGTGGTCCTTTAAGGCCTTTTACATTAGGTAATAAGTTTTCCTTGGGCACTTTAACATTGTCAAAAACCAGCTCTCCGGTGGCAGAAGCCCGCAACGACCATTTGCCATGGGTTTCTGGCGTGGAAAAACCTTCCATGCCGCGCTCTACAATGAGCCCTTGGATCACACCTTCTTCATTTTTAGCCCAAATAACAGCCACGTCGCAGAAGGGTGAATTGGAAATCCACAATTTGGCGCCGTTCAAAAGATAATGGTCGCCCATGTCTTTGAAATGGGTTTCCATGCTCCCCGGATCTGAACCATGGTTCGGCTCGGTAAGGCCAAAGCTGCCCATCCATTCACCAGTGGCCAGTTTAGGTAGATATTTTTTACGCTGTTCTTCGGAGCCGAAGGTGTAAATGGGATACATGACCAAGGAAGACTGCACAGAAGCAGTGGACCGAATACCGGAATCTCCACGCTCCAATTCCTGCATAATGATGCCGTAGGCAATTTGGTCGAGTCCTTGTCCGCCATATTCCGTGGGAATATATGGTCCAAACGCACCAATATCGGCAAGGCCTTTAATCAAATGTCTTGGAAAATCTGCCCGCTGGGCATAATCTTCGATGATGGGGCTCAATTCTTTTTTGACCCAAGCACGAACCGTGTCACGGATGAGCAAATGCTCTTCTGTAAGCATTTCGTCCATCAGGTAATAGTCGTGGTGCTGATATCTGTCCTGGTACATGGAAAATGGTTTATGCTAAAGGAATGTAAAAACGGGGAAAAAGGTTCTTTGACATCCGGATTAAAGAATCAGCATCGCGTCTCCATAAGATAGGAAACGGTACTTTTCTTTAATGGCTTCTTTATAGGCTTCATGCATCAAATCCAATCCACAGAAGGCAGACACCATCATGAAGAGGGTGGATTCTGAACGGTGGAAATTGGTAATGAGGCTGTCGGCTACAGCAAATTGATAAGGTGGGAAAATGAACTTATACGTCCATCCTTGAAATGGCTTTAAGTGTCCTTCGGTAGATACCGAGGTTTCAATGGCACGGATCACACTGGTGTCTACGGCACAAACGCGTCGCTTGGCCATAATGGCTTCATTGACCATTTTGGCGCAGGCTTCGGGAATAATGCATTCCTCTGAATCCACTTTGTGTTTGGTGAGGTCTTCCACTTCTACGGGGCGGTAGCTGCCCAAACCAAGGTGTAGGGTGAGTTCGGCAAAATTGATGCCTTTCAACTCCATGCGCTTCATCAATTCACGGGAAAAATGAAGCCCGCCTACGGGTGCTGCTACGGCACCTTCTTGTGAGGCATAAATGGTTTGATAGCGCTCGCGGTCAATGGGTTCCGCTTCACGCTGAATGTATTTTGGAATGGGGGTTTGGCCCAATTCATCTAAAAGTTTGCGGAACTCATCTTTATTGCCATCGAACAAAAAGCGAAGGGTACGACCTCTGGAAGTCGTATTGTCAATCACTTCTGCAACCAACGCATCGTTTTCTCCGAAATACAATTTGTTGCCAATGCGGATTTTTCTGGCTGGATCTACGAGCACATCCCATAATTTGGCGGCTCCATCCAGTTCGCGTAGCAAAAATACTTCAATCTTGGCCCCGGTTTTTTCTTTGTTACCATACAACCTTGCAGGGAATACACGGGTGTTGTTTAACAACATAACATCTCCCTCATCAAAATACTCGATGAGGTCTTTAAACATCTTATGTTCAATGGTTCCGGTCTTGCGATTTACAACAAGTAAACGTGCTTCATCCCGGTGTTCTGTGGGGTATTGGGCAAAGAGCTCTGTGGGCTCTTTGTAACGAAATTGCGAAAGTTTCATGCGCGGTGCAGTGGCATTTTAGCCTGCAAAGATAGATAAAAAAACAAGGCAAAAGACAGCCTTTTATGGCTTTGTTCCTTCGGACGATTTTCGGGCTTTAGCAGGTGGTAAAGCGGCCAGAAAATCCTCAATTTGCATGGCGTGATCCAAATGAAACGGCTCGGATGCTGTGCGTCTCAAGGCTGTCAGATGCGCACCACATCCCAGTTTTTGCCCCAGGTCATGGGCAAACGAGCGAATATAGGTGCCTTTGGTGCAACGAATGTGACAGCTTAGTAATCCGGTGTCCGAAGCATAGGACAAAAGGGAAATCTCATGCAAGGTGATGAGCTGTTTTCGCATTTCTACCGTTTCCCCTTGTCTTGCATAGGTATAGGCGCGTTTTCCGTCAATTTTTTTGGCCGAAAACACCGGGGGCGTTTGAAGCTGTTCGCCTTCCATGCTACGCAAAGTTGCCTCAATATGCGCTTGGGTCAAGTGGGCAAAGGAGCCGGAAGGTCTTACCGGGGTTTCTAAGTCGAAGGAATCTGTTTCAAACCCAAGTTGAATGGTGGCTGTGTAGGCTTTATCGGCCGAAGTTAGGGCCATGGCTTGTTTGGTGGCTTTTCCTGTACAAATCACCATCAAACCGGACGCCAGTGGATCCAAGGTACCTGCATGGCCTACCTTGGTTTTTCGGTTTAAATGAACCTGCAAAATGTGTTTCACCTTCCGCACCAGTTGGAAGGAAGTCCACCCAAGGGGTTTGTCAAAAAGGAGTACCTCGCCTTCCTCGAACTGGTATTGGTCCGCAGTTTTAATCGATGATTTGGAGTTCAATGCCCAGAAAATAAAGGGTAAGTAAAAGGGCGCCCAAGCCAATGCGATACCAGCCGAACCAGTAAAAACCGTGTTTGGTGAGCCAGGAAATAAAGCCTTTGATGGCCAATAAGGCCACCACAAAAGCAACCGCATTGCCTAGAATTAATAAGCCAAGGTTATCTGCATTTAGTAATTCAGGTGTTTCTTGGTACGTATCCAAAAGGCTTTTACAGGTTGCGCCCAACATGGTGGGAACCGCGAGGAAAAAGCTAAATTCTGCAGCTTGCTTTCTGGTCATGCCACAAGCCATGCCTCCGACTATAGTAGCCGCAGAGCGGGAAACCCCGGGAATCATAGCTAACACCTGAAAACATCCTGTAAATAATGCGTTGAGGAAAGAAACCGGACGGTCTTTTTCTTCTTCGGCATGAGAAAACCAGCGATCTACAAACAATAAAACAACGCCTCCTACAAATAAACTTATGGCCACCACCAATGGATTTTCCAAAAGGGCATCAATTTGTTTTTTTAGCAAAAAACCAGCCACAACAGCAGGTAAAAAGGCAATGAAAATGCGGATATAAAACCCCTTATCTTGAAAGTGGATAAACCGCTTAAAGTACAGGACGACCACAGATAAAATGGCGCCAAATTGTATGGCAACAGTAAACAGTTTGACCACAGGGTCAGAGGCAATGCCCATGGCGGAGGAAGCTAAAATCATGTGTCCTGTGGAAGACACGGGCAAAAATTCTGTTATCCCCTCTACAATAGCTAAAATAAGGGCCTGCCACCAGTGAAAAGAAATCATCATGGAATCTGCCGTCGCTTAGCGCTTCATGATGCCTACAATGTTCAACGCAAAACCGCCTATAATCAAAATAGGTGCAAGGGTTATGCGCTGGGCAGAGAAAAGTGCTGGTGAAAAAACGGCCGGATCATCGGACCCACCGCCACTCATCAAAACAAAGCCTAAGGCCACCATAAGGGCGCCAGCCAACATGATTAACAAGTTTACTTTCCTGAAGGAAAGGCCGTTCCATCCGGCTTTGCTTTTATCTTCTTTTTCCATACGGTCCAAAGATAACAGATTTGTTTTTGAACGGCAACTGCTCCCACTTACCAAAAATCCTATTGAGCTGGGTTTATTGGATGATTTCCAAATTTACCCTACGGTTGGCATAGCGGCCCTCTGGGGTTGCATTGGAGGCCGCAGGTTTATGTGGCCCATACCACCGGGTGAGGATGCGACTTTCAGGGAAGGATTTTTTTAAAAGATACTGCCTAACTTCATAGGTCCTTCGCTCAGATAACAGCATGTTATAGCCATCTGTGCCTACCGAATCCGTATGTCCTGCCAACATTAGTCGGGTGTTGGGCCGGGCTTTTAGAAAGTCATATAAAGCGTCTAAGCGGGCTTTCATGTCAGGGATAAGGTCGAATCGGTCATGTTCAAAATGGACTTGGGTCATCAAGTCGCGGTGATTTTCCATTTGTCGAACCTGTGCCGCCACATCCGGGTCCAATGGCACGACATTAACATGGTCCAAAAAATAATAGGCCCGGTTCACCACACTATATAAAATATCGCTTGGCTGAGCTGTTTTTCCAGAATAGGATGATTTTAGCGTTTCTCTATCACTTCTAAAATTCCCAATAAGCATGAACTTGTAGGGTCGGGTAGCCTCAATGGTATCTGCAATTTGTACCCATCTGGGTCGGGTGATGACCTCTTTATGTTCCAAATGCGGGGTAAAAGCCAACCGGGTAAATTGATCTGTTTGCAAACTGTTTTCGCTGAAATATACCCCAAAATTGCCGCTGGCCATAGGGCTGGAGGGCTTAATGCGGACCCAATATTCCACGGCGTACTTTTTCCCGGGAACCATAGGCATGCTGAGCTCGGCCTGCACATACTCCCGCCAATCGCCTACATTTGGCGCACTGCCGTAAGTGAAAATACCGACCATGGTTTGGCCACGATAGGGAAGTACCTCTTCAAAACTGCCCGGCCCGGCATAATTAGGACAGTTTACATCGACAAATGTGGAAAAAATATCCGGAGTGGTGCGTGTGGGAATGCGCCATCCGTTGATGGTGAACTCTCCGGGATGCGTGATGTATTGACATGGAACGGGACCTTTGAACATTTCGAATCCGCCATTCACCACCATGTTTTGTGCAGCCAAACCCATCCATACACCCAAAATCCAACATCCCCACCAACTCTGTTTAGCGGCGATACCCATCCTGGTTGCTTTCACGCATTTGTAGGTAATTGGCATATCTTTCCGGCATCAATTCGCCCGCTTCAATGGCTTTTAACACGGCACAGCCGGGTTCATTGAAGTGAACGCAATTGGCAAATTTACATTGTGTTTTTAAAGCGAAAAATTCCGGAAAATAATCCGGCAATTCACTATCCGTCATGCCATGCAACCCAAATTCTTTAATGCCCGGTGTATCGATGACCCAACCACCCCTCTGAAGAGGAAACATTTCAGCGAAGGTGGTGGTATGCGTGCCTTTCCCATGCTTTTGGGAAAGCTCCCCTGTGCGCAATCCTAATCCGGGCTCAAGTTGGTTCAATAAAGTGCTTTTCCCGGCACCGGAATGTCCTGTAAATAAGGTGGTTTTTTCTTTTACCAACCCATGTAGGACTTCAAGGTCTTCCTGATCAAAGGCGCTCAAAACCATCAAAGGATACCCCGCTTTTTCGTAACCCACTTGCCAATAGGCCACTTCTTCCCATTCTTCCTCCGAAAGCAAATCTTTTTTATTCAAAAGTATGTGGGCCGGAACACCATAGGCTTGGGCAGAAACTAAAATGCGGTCGATAAATCCAGTGGACGTGCGGGGATGAAACAAAGAGGCAATAATGAAAATCTGATCCACGTTGGCCGCCAAAATATGGGTTTGTTTCGATAGATTGGTGGCCTTTCTGATGAGGTAATTTTTCCTTTCTTCCACTTCCAAAATCCGCCATAAAGGGTCTTGACCCTCCGGCTCACCAAGTCGAACTTCATCTCCTACGGCCACAGGATTGGTGTGTTTAAGTGCATCTAACCGCATTTTGCCGCTCAAACGAGCCGTTATGGTTTCGCCTTCAACGAAAACTTGGTAAAAACTACCGGTAGACCGAATGACTTTTCCTATCATGCCAAGGGGAAAACAGAAACCAACAAACCCACCAGCAACAGCGTGGCGGTCCAAACCAAAGCAAACAACGCACCCAGCCAGCCGGCGCCAATGTTTTTTCCTTTGCTTGTAAGAAGCACCGCAAGGAGATCTAAAATCCCACAACCACCCAATGCCGCTCCTGCAGCAAATAGGGTAGAAGGGAACAGCGGTAAAACCCGCTCCCAACCGAAAATAATCAAGGTTATACCCAAAATAGTTCCTGTAAAAGCGGTAAGAAGCGAACCTAGAAATCCTTTAAAGCCACTCCACCAATACGCCAAACTTTTCCATAAAATCCATCCAACGACCCCACCGCCTGCATACGCTTGTACTGCCGGGTTGTGAGGCAATTGTTGTATCCAATGCGCCAGCCATTCCGATATCATAAGGCAATAAAATTGGGCATGGATAGCATAAATGACAGTTTAGGCGGAAAATCCTTCAAGTGCGGCTTTGAGGTTTTGAATTTTAGCCAAGGCATCGGCTTCTTTTTTCCGTTCGTTGGCCACCACTTGTTCCGGGGCGCCTTCTACGAAACGGGTGTTGCTTAATTTTTGTTGCACACTTTTCAAAAAGCCTTCTAAATAAGTAAGTTCCTCCTGAATTTTGATCTTCTCTTCTTCCGGATTAAAGGTTGCCGAGGGCAGTCCCATTTGCCATTGCTTCACCAAAAACGTAGACCATTGGGCATCCATTTGGTTGGTTTCTACGGGTGTTTCAATTCCGGCTAGCTTTTCTACCACAGGATTCCATTCCTTAGGCCAAGGTTGCTGTTCGGTTTGAATGTATAAGGTCAGTTTTTCTTTGGGGCTAATGCCTTGTTTTTGACGAAACTGGCGCACACCGGCGATGGCTTCTTTCATCCATTCAAAGGGTTCAGTGTAGGTGATGGTGCGCGGCTGAGTTTCCGGCCAAGGTGCAAGAACCAAAGCGCCGCCCTCCGTAGAAAGTCCTAAATCTTCCCATAACATCTCGGTGATGAAGGGCATAAACGGATGCAATGCACGCAATAAACGGGAAAAATGATGCCGGGTGGCTTCCCAAATTTCTCTTGACATGGGGGCACCATGGGCTGGTTTTACCCACTCTAAATACCAAGAACAGAAATCGTCCCAAGCCCATTTGTAGGTCGTGGTGAGCGCATCGGAAATTCTAAATTTTTCGAAGTGTTCCTCAATGTCCAATAAGGCTTGGTTAGACTGTTCTGCATACCAATGCAGGGCCATTTTAGAGGCCTCATCGGCAGGAATATCGGCTGGCTCCCAACCTGAAATCAACTTGGCTGCGTTGAAAATTTTATTGGCAAAATTTCTTCCCTGGCCGCACAGGCTTTCGTCGAAGAGCAAGTCGTTTCCGGCGGCAGCACTCATCAATAGTCCCACCCGTACACCGTCTGCCCCATATTGATCTATGAGCGCAAGGGCGTCGGGTGAATTGCCAAGTTGTTTTGACATTTTTCGCCCTTGTTTATCCCGGACAATGCCTGTGAAATACACGTTTTTAAATGGTGCTTTTCCGGTAAATGCATACCCGGCCATGATCATACGCGCTACCCAAAAGAACAGGATATCCGGCCCTGTGACCAAATCTGCAGTGGGATAATAGTATTGAATATCCGGATTGTTGGGATTTTTGAAACCATCAAACACGGAGATGGGCCAAAGCCAAGAAGAGAACCATGTATCTAATACATCCTCATCTTGCTGAAGGCAGGAAGCTTCTTTTCCGGGGTAAAATGCAGCGGCTTCATTCCAAGCTTCGGCCTGTGTTTTGGCCACAAATACTTTTCCGTCCGGACCATACCAAGCCGGAATGCGCTGACCCCACCACAATTGCCTTGAAATGCACCAATCTTTGATGTTTTCTAACCAATGGCGATAGGTATTTTTAAACTTGGGTGGATGAAACGCAATGGTGCCATCCATCACCGAGGTGAGGACTTCAGGGTGTTTTTCCATGAAAGCCTGCATGTTGACAAACCATTGCAGGGAAACCCTCGGCTCTATGGGCACACGGGTTCTTTCACTAAAGCCTACCTGGTGCACAATGGGTTCCTTTTTCACCAAAGCCCCTTCTGATTCTAAATCTTTGGCAATTTGCGTGCGCACCGCAAACCGCTCCATACCTACATAGCGTTCTACCGTGGGCGCAACCGTTCCGTTGGCCTCGAACATATCAATAAACGCGAGCTGATGTTTTTCACCCAGCATGTAATCATTGGGATCATGTGCCGGTGTTACTTTTAAGCAGCCCGTACCAAATTCAGGGTCTACGTAGGGATCTGCAATGACGGGAATTTCTCTTGAGGTGAGTGGAACTTTTACGGTTTTTCCAATCACATGGGTGAAGCGTGGGTCATCGGGGTGTACACAAAGCGCCGTGTCTGCCAAAATGGTTTCAGGTCGGGTGGTCGCGATGGTAAGGTGTCCGCTGCCATCCGTTAAAGCGTAAGAAACATAATACAAGTGGCCTTGCGATTCCTGATAGATGACTTCTTCATCGGAAAGTGCGGTAAGGCCTGCGGGGTCCCAGTTGACCATGCGTTTTCCACGATAGATGAAGCCCTCTTTATGCAAGCGAATAAATACTTCAAGTACGGCATCCGTAAGATCGGGTTCCATGGTAAACCGGGTACGTTGCCAATCGCACGAGGCGCCCAGTTTTTGCAATTGCTGAAGGATGATTCCTCCATATTTTTCTTTCCAGGCCCACGCATGGGTGAGAAAAGCTTCGCGCGTTAGACTGGATTTGTCTATCCCTTGCTCTTTAAGGAGGGCCACCACTTTGGCTTCAGTGGCAATGGACGCGTGGTCTGTTCCGGGAACCCAAACGGCATTTTTTCCGAGCATTCTAGCGCGGCGGACCAAAATATCTTGTAACGTATTATTGAGCATGTGCCCCATGTGAAGCACGCCCGTGACGTTGGGGGGAGGAATGACAATACTGTAAGGAGCCCGCTGGTCAGGAACGGCCCGAAAACAGTCCGAAGCCAGCCATTTTTCATAAATATTTGATTCTAACCCTGCAGGTTGATAGGTTGCCGTACGTAAACTCATGAATGTGTCTTATGTAAAAAACGCCACAAAGGTAAGGTCTATTCAGCGGAAGGCCAACACTTGTTTAGGACGTTGTAAGGGCTGACTTTTTCCTGTTAATGTTCTGTTAATCCAAGAGAGCCCGCAGGTTTTTGCATAATTTTGGAGAACCGAAACGGAAAAAAGTAATTTTCATGAGACATCTTATTGCCACCCTTGCCCTTTCTTTCGCCTTTGTACAGGGTGTTGCTGCCCAGCAATCCGGACCTGTTTTTCAGGCCGATAAAATGGAATTAGATTTCGGAGAAATTCCATACAAAGGAGAAGGTACCCGAGAATTTAAATTTAGAAATACCGGAAATTCGGTCTTATTGGTCACCAACGCACGCGGTTCATGCGGCTGTACGGTGCCAGAGTGGCCCAAAGAACCCATTCGCCCCAATGAAACGGCTAGCATTCGCATCAAATATGACACCAGCAGAAGTGGTCCGATTTTGAAAACAGTTACTGTAACTACCAATGAGGTTGAATCTACGGATGCAGCCGGTAATCCCGTGTATAAACAACACACCATTACGGTAAAAGGAAATGTAAGGCCAGCGCCCCAAAATGATGGATTGCCCACAAGGACAAACTCCAGCATTCCTCAAGATTGAGTTTGCATAGAGAAAGTTAAAGTCATGATGTAAAGCGCCCTCGCATTGAGGGCGCTTTTTTTTACATGCCCAGGTTGCTCAGGTTTGTTAAAACCCTGTTAAGGAGGTGTGGAAATTTGCGTTTACCCTGTGGAGGTCGCTACATTTGAGTTGGCATTAAAATTGCAACATTCGCACAAAAAAACATCCTATGAAAGGTTTATTATTTGCAGTATTGGGCTTTTGTTTTGCGTTGAGCACGCAGGCGCAAATGGCTTTAGGTCCAAAATTAGAAGCTACCGCCTTGGTGGTTGATTATGGAACCATTAAAAAGGGAAGCGAAAAGGCCCGTGTTTGGAAGTTTAGAAATGCCGGAACGGAGCCATTGGTGATTACCAACACAGAAGGAAGCTGTGGGTGTACTGTGCCTACCAAACCAGAACGTCCCATTCCACCCAGAGGAAATGGTGAAATTAAAATTGAATACGACACACAACGTGTGGGTCCGTTTGAAAAAACTGTCACCATTACCACCAACGAAGTGGAAGGTAAAGACGCCGCCGGAAACCCAATTTACCGCCGTGTGGTGGTGAAAGTAAAAGGCACCGTTGAAGAATAATATCTCGTTTATAAGTCTTGTTTAAAGTCACAAAAAACCGCCTTCAGGCGGTTTTTTGCTGTTTATCAGGCGTGTGAGTTTTATTTTTACTGGTCTGATTTATGCCTTTGACACTGTATATTTGCAAAAAAATATTCCATGCCCAGCATATCCCTCAAGGGGCAACAAATGCCTGCATCTCCCATTCGGAAACTGGTTCCCTACGCCGAAGCGGCTAAAAAGGCCGGAATTGGTGTTTTTCACTTAAATATTGGACAGCCGGATATTGAAACGCCCGAGGTGGCGCTTGAGGCGATACGAACTTTTCCTGATCGCGTGGTGGCTTATTCTCATTCGGCGGGAAATGAATCGTACCGAAAAAAATTGGCCGGTTATTATCAAAAGTTTGGTATGCCGGTGTCTGCCGAGGATATTATGATCACCACAGGTGGTTCAGAGGCGCTGTTGTTTGGGTTGATGAGTACCCTGAATCCCGGGGATGAAGTGATTATTCCTGAACCATTTTATGCCAATTATGCCGCCTTTGCAGTGGCCGCTGGTGCCGTGATTCGTCCGGTGACCTCTTATTTATCCGAAGGATTCAGGCTTCCCAAGGTGGAAGCTTTCGAGGCCCTAATTACCCCGAAAACCAAAGCCATTGTTATTTGTAACCCAGGAAATCCAACAGGTTATTTATATAGCCAGGCCGAATTGGAACAGCTACGGGACATTGTGGTCAAGCATAACCTCTTCCTTTTTGCGGATGAGGTATACCGTGAGTTCATTTATGACGGCAGGTCTTTCTACTCTACCTACAATTTATCCGGGCTTGAGGAACACCTCATCATGGTAGATTCAGTTTCGAAACGCTATAGCATGTGTGGCGCACGGATTGGTGCACTGGTTACACGCAACCGGGAAGTATATGAAGCGGCATTGAAATTTGCTCAGGCCCGTTTAAGTCCACCTACCTTTGGGCAGGTGGCTTCCGAAGCAGCGCTAGAGACTCCTGCATCCTATTTTGAAGCAGTCGTAAAAGAATATTCAGCTCGACGCGACAGAGCCATTGCCTTGTTGAACGAAATTCCCGGTGTGGTTTGTCCTAATCCGGGTGGTGCATTTTATGCCGTGGCTCAATTGCCGGTAGAAGATGCAGAAGACTTCTGCAAATGGATGCTTAGCGATTTTTCCTTTGAAGGTCATACGGTGATGATGGCCCCTGCCTCTGGATTTTATGCAACACCAGGACTTGGAAAGTCGGAAGTGCGCATTGCTTACGTGCTGGAATTACCCGCCATTGAAGCGGCCATGCGCTGTTTGGCGGAAGGACTTAAAGTCTACGCCCAACAAAAGGTCTTGGTTTAAAATCTTTGATTTTTTCATCCAAATACTAGATACCTCCGCCTTTTTTGGGTTACCAAGAGAGCGAAAATCCTGTGTCTGTGGTATGTCGCCACGCTTCATCAATGGATTCATCCCACCGACTTTGATGTTGTAGGTGAAACTTCACGTGCGTTCCTAGCGCCCATTGCCACCGACTTTGGGCTTGAATGCTCTTTTGTAAGGTTAAAAATGCTATTCGGGCTTCGGATTCCAGCGAAAATTGCCATTTCTTTTTTTTCCAAACACTGCGAAAGGAAATACGGGCACCTTGTTCCCAAATCCAACGTTGGTCAGGCAAAAATCCGGTGGGCCAAGAGGGGTCTCCAACCCATTGCCCACCGAGCGCGATAATTCCTAAGCGGCCACCGATGGCGCCTAATTCAAATTTCCATTTTTCCGACCGGCCCCACCAAAAACCCGCATCCAAGTGAAAAAATCCAGGTGCCAGCAGATTCGGGAACCTTGGTGGCGTCCCTGCCGGGTCAATGAGTTCCGGCCACAACCTGGTACCGAAAGCCAATTGGCCCTGAAAGCCTATTTTTTTACTTTTTCCGGGATGCCAGTTGAAGGTAATTTTTGAATAATCATCTCGGGCTTTGAATCCCAAATCTATGGTCCACCACCAAGAAAAATAAAGTCGCCAATCCAAAGAAAATGAAGTTTTCCCAGCAGCTCCCAATGCGCCTGTCCATCGAATTTCACCTAATCCCACCCATTGCCATGGACCGTTTTTCATCTGTTGGGCGGTCATTTGGCCACTCAAATGCCAGGTTTGCTCCCAAGGCCATTTTTTTTCACGCGGCTGAATGCCTTGGCTGTCTGCAGGAGACGAAACAAAAACCGAGGCTCCTGAAATGCCCATGAGGCTATCACGGGTTTTTCTAAAATCGAGGGTGTCGTTATCATGTCGGGTAATCGTGAACTGAACAAAAGGTAGTGTCTGTGGACTTCTTACCAGAACTTGGGTATAAACCTGTTTTTTTAATTCCGGATTTTGCTTTTTTTCATGCCATGTACGGAGGTCGTTCCATGGGCAATTGAGCGTTGTGTACCATGTAGGATGGTTGATGGTAGGTTGTGCCCATGAGCTCAATAAGAATGGTTTAGTTGAGCGGTTGGGGATAAGGAGTGGATGGCGATTTACCCAAGGAATTGGATGTTGCGGTCTTCGGATGGAAATCTTTGAGTTAAAATAGGTCCCCATAATAACAGACTCATAACCAAGTGTATGTAACGTTGGGATTGGATGCAATTGAGCGGATAGAGGAAACCATGTCCCCAGACTTATTCCCATCAAGCCTTTGATCCAAAGCGCGTTTTGAGTTAAGGAGTTGAGCCAAGCCGGGAGCATTTTCCGGCGTTTATCGCTTTTTCCGTTTTATAGGATCACAGTTCACCATAAAGTGGATGGCGTTGGTGGGTGGAGGTTGTTGGATGATATGTTCTACCGAATCCACCCATTTGGACATTTTTCCAGCAAAATCTGCCCAAAAACTAAACACAATATAAGGGTGAGTTGGGGTCCATTCGAATGGCGTACCATCTTTAAATTGAAGGGAGGGAAGGGTTTGAAACACAATCGGATGCTGTGTCTTTGTGGGTAGGATGTTCGTTTTTTCATCCTTCAATGACCGTAAAAACATGGGGAATCCTTTGGCACAGCTGGCGCCTGATGGACGTTTGAATAAGACTTGTCCTCGATGATCAAATACAAACACCTGTGGGAAAGAGGCGCCGTATTCAAAAAATGGCGCCCAGGCTTTTTCAGAAAGAAAGAGTAGGCGGTCGGTATCCCAGCCTTTCTTTTTTGCAGTCGAAATAACAAATTCCGGAGAAAGCGGTCTGGGGTTATGGATGCCACTGGACCATTTGGCTAAGAGTACGCAGCCTGAGTTTAAGCAGACAAAGGAAAGCCACAGCCCCCAAAAGAGGTTTTTATGTTGCATAAGCATTGAAATGATGAATAAAAACGAGAAGAGGAAAGAATTGGGAGAATAAAGGCGGCGGGCCCTTGTGACGGACCCGCGCCTTCACTTGTTTCTAGAGTCGAAGAAGGATGAAATCAGGATTACGCACCAATGGGTAAAGGCCCATGGCAATCACGTATTTTGGAGGTAAACCAAGGCGTTGGCAAACCTCTTGGGGTAGCGTGTAAGGCGCGTCCATTTTGAAGTGCGTACCTGAAAAATAGGTCTCTCTGGTACGAGCAGATAAGCCATCATTCAAAGGAATTTTGAGCAAAAGTTTTCCATCTTCAGTGGTGGCTTCGCCTCTTGCGGCGTTTGGTTCTTCTGCAGCTTTTCCACCTTTGATTTCAAGGTAAAAACTACAAATACCAAAACCACGACATTCCCCATCTTCTCTCAAGCGGCCAAAGACAATGTGGAAATGGAGGGTGGTTTTTTCCGGCATGCGGAGGTCGGGCATGGCGTGCATACCAAGTGCATGTGTAGAGGTAGGGGAGAAGAGATGCAGCCAAAGGGCTGCGAACCAAGTAAACAACATATAGATGGATTTGATTAACATGTGGGTTATCCAAATCCGAACAGGCACTACAAAGATAAAACGCTGGGAGGGGCGATGTCAAGTCCCCAAAGAAAAAAAATGAAAATTTATCCCAATTTTTCGATAAACTCCATGGCTTTCAGCACCATATTTTTACTTCCAACGAAATAGGGGATGCGTTGGTGAAGGTCATGCAAGGGTGTATCAAGAATGGGATCATGGCCGTTGGTGGCCATGCCTCCTGCTTGTTCTACGATGTAGGCAAGTGGATTACATTCGTAAAGCAGCCGAAGTTTTCCATTCGGGTCAGATTTGGTTGCAGGGTACAGATAAATTCCTCCTTTGATGAGGTTTCTGTGAAAATCTGCCACCAAACTGCCAATGTATCTCCCGGTGTAGGGCTTTCCTTTATCGTTATCTTTTCCTTTACAATAATCTAGATAAGCTTGTACGCCGGGGCTAAAAGCATCATAATTGCCTTCGTTTACGCTAAAAATGCTGCCTTGGTCGGGGGTTCTGATGTCTGGATGAGATAAACAAAATTCCCCGATGGATGGATCTAGGGTAAAACCATTGACGCCACGCCCGGTGGTAAAGACCAACATGGTGGAAGAGCCATAAATCACATAACCTGCGGCCACAAGTTTTCGGCCTGGCTGCATAAAATCTTCAAATCTGGCAGCCCTCCCAGGCTCAAGCGTACGATAAATTGAAAAAATAGTGCCTATAGACACATTTACATCGATGTTGGAAGAACCATCCAAAGGGTCAATGGCTACTACGTAAGGACTTCCATCGTAAGATTGATTTGAAAATGAGATATAATCATCATTTTCTTCCGAAGCTACGCCGCAAGCTACACCACCATGCCGTAGTGCTGCAATAAATTGTTCATTGGCAAACACATCCAATTTTTTCTGAGACTCTCCTTGGATGTTTGTGGCGCCGTATTCCCCCAGAATATTCACAAGACCGGCCTTGCGAACTTCACGGGTTACAATTTTTGAGGCTACAGAAATATCATTCAAAAGGGAGGTCAAATCTCCTTTGGCATAGGGGAAATCCCGTTGTCGCTCAATAATAAATTCAGTTAAGGTGACGATTTCCCGTTTATACCGGACTTTTTCCATAGCTTGTGTGGCTGGCATGTAAGAATTGATGCAAAATAAATGATATTAATGAACATCAGGATATTTTTTTACCCAATTCTGGTTTAAATTTTAATTCAAATCATTCCCTACGTATCCAACACGCGCGTTATCAGGCGCTCGCCAACTTTTTAAAAGGTGAATACGAAAACTAAAAACAAGATAACCCAAAGCAAATCCACGTAATGCCAAAGGGCCACAACCACGTCAAATTTCTGCTTTTCGTAGGGATTGGTTTCCATGACCAGCCGGCTAACCAAGTCTCGCGACTTTTTGTAGAGGGAATACCATAAATAGCCCATAAGCCCCACGGCCATAGCCACATGTGCAAGGTGAATGCCCGTAATTACATATACGTAAGAGCTAGCTACATTTAGGTCGGGAAAATGAAACCCATGGGCATGCAATTCAGCCCATCCTGCCATTTGAAGGATGGCAAAACCTATACCGAGTAAAAACACAACACATAGTAGCCGTAAAGTGGGGACGACTTCATCTTTGAAAAAATGTTGCTTGGCTTTTACCAATAAAAAACTACTACCCAATATAACCAGGGTAGATAGAATAAATGCTTTAGGTATATAAATGGTATCTAGTGGGTTACCAACCTGAAACCGCTGAATGGCGTACAAACCCAACATCACCAAAAATAAAAACCCGCTGGAGGCCATAGAAAATCCTAAGATAATCCTATAGGGATGTGCTTTACCACTTTTATGAGGTGATGCAGCAGGAAATTGTGTATATTTTGTGGGGCGGTTCACGAAAAAACTATGTTCAAAAGTAACATCTTTTTTGCCCTAAAAGTTTCCTAACCTCGTATTTTCCTATCTTGTTGACATGAAAATCGTTTTCAAAGCTTTTTTATATACTTTTTTAAATTTTTTGGCGCTTGGCATCGGTGGATTTTTAATGGGTGAGGGTCCTCGTGACCCTTGGTTTATCTCCCAACCTCAAGCACCATGGATGCCACCCGGCTGGGTTTTTGGTGTGGCATGGACCACCATTATGCTTTGTTATGGCTGGTTTATGGCTGTACAACCACAAACTAAACCTTTTTTACTGATGTATGGCCTGCAATGGGTCTTAAATGTAGGCTGGAACCCGTTTTTTTTCAATTGGCATCTACCTCTTCCAGCTTTCATCCTGCTTTCTGCGCTCACTTTTGTGGTCGGCTGGTTCTTCTTTAATGGTAAACAAAAATGGGCGGTGACCCCTTATTTTTTATGGCTGTGGATTGCCATGTCTCTCAACGGTTGGGCGGTCGTCATGTTTAAATAAAGTCGATGTCTTCTTTGAGTGGAAGTTTCATCAATAAGTTGATGGCGTCTTCAGGCGGGTAATCTTCAAACAAAACCCTATACACCATACGTGTAATTGGAGCTTTCCAGCCATTGGCTTGTGCCAAATGATGCACCACACGGGCGGTGTTTACGCCCTCAGCGGTTTCATCCATAAGTTCGCGGATTTGTGTGAGGCTTTTTCCTTCGGCCAAAAGCCGCCCCACTGTAAAATTCCGGCTGTTGGGACTTGAACAGGTGGCCATTAGGTCTCCGAAACCTGCTACCCCAAGGAAGGAACGCAAGGCCGCTCCCATATGTAACCCTAAATGAATCATTTCTACCATGCAACGATTCACCAACAACGCTTTGGCATTTTCCCCCAAAGCGTAGGTATGTAAAGCGCCTGCCGGAATGGCCATGATGTTTTTTAAGACACCACAGAGCTCAATGCCACGTAAGTCATCTCCTATCAGCACCTGAAACCTAGGCGTCCTTAAAATGTCCGGTAGCACTTGAAGTACTTCGGGATGGGAAGAAGCTACTACGGTTGCCGTGGGTTTGTCTTCGGCCATTTCACGCGCAAGGTTGGGTCCTGCGAGGCAACCAATGCGGTCTAATCCGGTTAAATCATTTAAAATACCTGACATGGTGCGAAATCCCGGACCGGTAAAATCGGGGTCTAGTCCTTTCGTGCCATGCACCAAAAAGTGAGTTGGCCTAAGGTAAGGCACCAACTGCCGTATCACTTCGGAAAAAGCCTGAGATGGAATTATGGGTAAAATGATGTCAGCCTGTGCCGCCTCTGACAATTGGTCGGTAAGGCGAACCTGTGGATGTAAATCCTGACCTGCCAATTTTCCCGTGGCTCTAGCTTGCGCAAGTACGGCAGGATTTCGACCCCATAACCAAACCTCACCATTTCGTGCGATGATGTTGGCCATGGCTGTTCCAAAACTTCCGGCTCCTAAAATGGCGGCAATGGGTTTCACGGTGCAAGTTTACGGATTATTTTCCCCTGTTTTCCCTGCCTTACTTTAATTCTATGTTTCATCATCCATTTGCTGCGCCAAGCCTTCTAATTCTTGTGCCATTTTGGTTTGACCATGCGCCATCGCATGTTGTTTTCCTTGTTGTATAAAGTGAAAGGCTTCTGCCATGCGGTTTTGCTGAAAAAGTACCAGCGCCGCTTGGTACGCTGAAGGGGCATATCCGGGTTCAAGTGCCATGGCTGTTTTAAAACATAACAAGGCCGCATCGAATTCCTGATCCCGCAAGTGTTCCATCCCTAAGGCATGATGCAAAAAACTGTCCTCCGGTTCGGACGCCAACATGTCCAATAAAGTCGATTTTCGATTCATCTTATAAAAACCAATCCATGAGCTTTTTCATTCGTCCAAGGGCTTTTGGCCCAAAGGGCGGATACCGACTTGGTAAATCAATGGCAGGATGTTTCCGTAATTCACTTTTATAATGGGTAAAGGTATCAAATCCGGCTTTTCCATGGTAATGACCCATGCCACTTCGGCCCACTCCACCAAAAGGGAGCTGATGACCCACCACCTGCATGATGGTCTCATTCCACGCACTACTTCCGCTTCTGAATTGACGGGAAAACAACTCCATTAATGTGCGGTCTTCACTAAATAGATAGGCGGCCAAGGGTTCTTGCCCAGGTTTTCTTGATTGGTCTTTAATCCATGTTTTCAAGTCGTTGCAGAAAATTACCGGTAACACAGGGCCAAAAATTTCTTCCGGACCTTCTGGCGGATGAGGGGCGTTGAAGCGCAACAGGGTCGGGCCGATTTTTAACGTCTCATCCTGGAAGTCGCCTCCACTTAATACTTCATTTTCAACGATATAATTTTTTAGGCGCTGATAATGCCCTGCATGGATGATGCGGCCCCATTCCTCATTTCCCAAAGGCTTTTCACCGTACATGGCGTAGACCTGTTTTTCCCAAAGACTTAAAAATTGGGGCCAATCTTTTTCTGTCAACACCAAATAATCCGGAGCAAGGCAAGTTTGCCCGGCATTCAAGGTTTTGCCCCAAAGAATCCGACGAACCGCGACCTCCATGTGTTGGGTGTGATCTATAATGCAGGGATTTTTGCCACCCAATTCTAAGGTTACGGAAGCGCCGTGGTTGGCCGCAGCCTTATACACCTCCATCCCAACCCTTGGACTTCCGGTGAAAAAAATATGTTGAAATGGGTGCTGGAGCAGTTGCTGGGCCACTTCTTGGTCGCCTGTGGCCACCAGAAAATGGTTTGAAGGAAATAGTTTTGCTACTTTTTCCAGCCAAGCAGAAGTGGCCGGTGCATGTTCAGAGGGTTTTAGCACCACCCTGCACCCTGCGCCCAAGGCAGAAATGGTAGGTTGCAACGCCAATAGCAACGGATAGTTCCATGGGGAAATCACCAGCACTTGCCCCAAACTTTGTGGCACGCGATATCCTGAGGCGGGAAAATGAATCCAAGGCAAACGCACCTTTTGAGGCTTGGTCCAGGTCGATAAATGCTTTAGGAAATACCGGATTTCGGCTTTTAACATGCCCAATTCGGTGGTGTATGCCCCCATGGGGGATTTTCCCAAGTCGGATTGTAAGGCATCCAAAAGTTCTTTTTCATGGCTATGGAGCAGATTAAGCCAGGTGTTTAAATATTGAATCCGCTGTTCCAAAGGAAGATCGCCTTCCTGGATCCACGCATTTTGTTGGGCCTGTACCTCTGTTAGGAGGGAAGAAGAAGACGTATTCATGTTCATAATTTAATGCCCACAGCCTGATAGATGTATTGAAGAATCCATGCAGGACCAATCAATAAGAACTGAACATCTGTGAGGAAAGAAGGTTTTTTTCCTTCTACTTTGTGACCATAAAATTGTCCCACCCATGCCAAAGCGAAAATGGCCAATGAACTAAAGATTAAAGTTTTATTTCCCCATTCTTGGAGTCCGTGGGCCAAGGCAAGACAAAGAACCGCCACGATTAAAAAGCCTAGACTGAGCTTCACAGACAACCTTACATAATAAAGCCAAACCAAGCCCATGGCTACCCAAGCTACAGAAATTGAGCCGACGGGAATGGCATGCAACAGACCTACAAGACTGTAAAAAATGAGGGGTACGCATACCCAATGGATTTTTTGATTGGTGGGATGTTGATGACTTTCTTTGTATTTCGCCAACAATACCTGTAATTGATTTTGTTTTGGTTCCATAGAGGGAAGATACAAAATTGTCATGGCATGAAACAGGGTTTACCCCACTTCATTAGACCTGTTCCGCCTTAAAACATGCAAAAATGACGGGTGAAAATCTTGCATAAAACCCAAGAATTGCGGTGAATTATCCCATAATTTTAAGATATTGCAGGTATGAACATCCGTAAGTTTGTTGTCTTATTTCGTCTGTGTTGCCTGTCGGCCACCTTTTTACCGTCTGTCCTTTCGGCTCAGGTTATTGCTTCTACGGGTGTAAATGCCGTGGTCCCCGGAAGTACCTATCGGAATTTAGTGGGACAGGATTTTGTTGAATTTGGCATCGGATTTTTTGCGGATAATCAATTCTTCGTCCATGACAAAATTGCCTTGAAATATGAGGGCAGCTATACGTTTTTAATTGGTCAGGGGAATTTACGCGCCGATCACACCCATTTTGGTATAGGGAGTAATTTTTATTTTCGGCCGGAGGGATACATCGTGCGACCCTATGCCGGGGCGTCCATTGGATTGGATTTTCTTACAGGTCGATTTTTTTTCGCCAATGCCTTGCAGGCGGGCGTCTTGTTTGAGTTTTCGGAACAAATGGGCATTGATGTGTCGGCCCGATATCGGATGAGTTTTGGGGACGCCAATTTATTCTTTTTTGAACCCCGTATTGGGTTGGTGGTCAATTTCGACTATTTCTGACTTCTACTTCCTTGTGGTATCTTTCGGACATGAAATTATCCGTAGTCATTGCCCTAAAGGATGAATCTCCTAATGTAGGACCGCTTTTGGCGGAAATAGACCAAGCTTTAACCGGGATTGAACATGAAGTCATTTTGGTGGACGATGGTTCCACCGACGACACGGTAGCGCAAGTTTTGGCCCATGCCCGTCCCAATACGCGTTTGGTCGTTTTTCAACGCAACTATGGGCAAACCATGGCCATGCGTGCAGGAATTGATGCTGCCAAAGGTGAGTTTATTGCTACTTTGGATGGCGATTTGCAAAACAACCCGCATGATATTCCATGGATGCTGGATCGATTGATAGAGGGTGATTTCGATGTGGTGGCCGGCCGGCGTGCAAATCGGAAAGATGGCAGGATATTAAGAAAAATACCGAGTGCCATTGCCAACAAGTTGATTCGTTGGCTCACCGGCGTGTATATCCGCGATTATGGATGTACCCTCAAAGTATTTCGACCCATCATTGCCAAAAATTTGGGCATGTATGGTGAGCTTCATCGGTTTATTCCGGTGTTAGCCAGTTTGCAAGGCGCCCGAATTACGGAAGCCGATGTGGATCACAGGGCACGCTTGGCCGGGAATTCTAAATATGGTTTAGGGCGCACCTTTCGGGTCGCTAGTGACCTTATGCTCATGTTGTTTTTTCAAAAATATTTTCGCCGTCCCATGCACCTTTTTGGCCCCATTGGGTATGTGTGCTTACTCCTTGGCTTTGGCATGGAAATATACCTTTTGGTGCTGAAAATCATGGGCCAAGAAATTGGTGGACGCCCCATGCTTATGGCGGGCATTCTTTTAATTTTAGCCGGACTACAAATGCTCACCTTCGGTTTAATGGCTGAAATCCAGATGCGTACCTATTACGAATCTCAAGGAAAAGCCCCTTACCTCATCCGTCACCAGTACGAAGGTGGACAAAAGGTTTAAAATCGTTCTTAAAGTCGCTTTTAGTGCGGCGATGCTGGCTTGGGTACTCTATCAAGTGCCCTGGCAGGATTTTAAAAACTTGCCCGCGCATTGGGACTGGCCATGGCTGTTACCCGCTTTTATTCTATACATTCTGTCTAAAATTATTTCTGCTTTCAGAGCGGGCCAACTTCTGCAGCAGCAAGGCTATGCCGGGACCTTCAACAGGTTTCAGTTGTTGTATTTTAAAGGAATGTATTACAACCTTTTGTTGCCCGGAGGTGTGAGTGGCGACGGCTGGAAGGTTTGGTTTTTAAAAGGGAAAAAGCGACAGGGAATGCATGGTCAAACTCCGGTAAAAGCCTTGCTGGCTGCCGTTTTTTTTGACCGGTTGAGTGGGGCCGTGGCATTAGCGGTGTGGTCTTTGGTATTGGGCGCCTTTCTTTTTCCTAGGTACGCGTGGGTGGCGGGATGGCTTTTAGTACTAGGTGTTGCTGTTTTTAAGTGGATGACCCATCGTTGGTTTCGTTCTTTTATGCCCGGTTGGTGGAAAGGTTTGGGGTTGTCTTTATTGGCGCAGGGTTTGGCTGGTCTTACGGCCTACGTTCTATGGTTGGCGATGGCCCAACCCGGACCATCCGGCCTATTGATTTTATCTTTTTTCATTGCCAATTTGGCCTCCGTCTTACCCATTACATTTGGAGGTATTGGCTTACGCGAGTGGGTTTTTATCCAATTTGCCGGACCACATTTGATGTCTTATGTTTGGGTGGCTTTGTGCTTTACGGGCATTCACACCGCAGTGAGTTTGGTGGGGGCTTTTATGGGGAAAGTGGAGTTTGAGGAGGGGGAGGAAGGACCTTGACATGGTTTTGGAAAGGGAGCCATTTATCTTAGAAAAATAACCGAAGTAAGAGTCTGGATATCAGTCTTATATTGCGTGTTTTACGGGTAAAACTAATGGCGAAGGTGTGCACATGGTTAAGCATATTCTTTCGGCTCAAAGGAAGCTGCATGAACCTCTATTTTCCGTAAAACGTTAGAAATCAAGGGAGGCGCTACGGTAACCAAACGCTTTCAAGCCCACCTTCCTCACTCCAAGAAAAACACAATGGTACTCACCACCCGCGCTTTTTGTAAAAATGGTTCTTTGGGAGCCGTACTCCCTTCTTCATCGTAAAAATACGCACCCGCAATGGTGATTTGCCCTTGAGAAGCCGTCTTTATCTTGCCCAGTTTCGCTTGCGAATCGTTGGCAAACTGCTCGCCTGCGATGCGCGCGTTCTTTGTGCTTTCCGCAATTAATTGTGGCTTAATGGAATTTAAATCGGGGAAAATATATTCTGTAGATACGGTACAGGTCAAATCCTTGCTCACCAAGTCCAACCTCATTTGTGCCGCCAAATCTTCCGTTTTGGTAACTTCATTCGATGGAATGGTTAAGCGTTGAAAAATGGAATAGCGATCAATTTTCACTTTGACTTGCTGGCTATTTACCCACTGGGTTTCATAATATTTTTCTTGGTCGTTTATGCCCAAATGATGAATTTTTATACCATTTCGGTCAATACCCATGCCCGTTAAATACTCCAAAATGGCATTTTTCTTGGCCTCTGTTTGCTGCATAAGGTCTTGCAGCTCATCACCCGAAAAGGAAAACTCAAGTGAAATGGTGGATGAGGTGGCGGTCATGTTCATTTCTGCCAATCCTTTTACTGTGACTACCCGGTCTTTGTCGCTAAAGGTTTTGAGGCCTTTGAAAATGAAAAATCCCAGTAGCACAAGTCCGGCTACGATAGATAGACTAAGAAATCCGAATCTTGAGGCTACTTTATTTTCCATGGAAATAATGGGTTAATGGTTGTTTTTGTGTTGGTTGCATTGCAAACGAATCGTGGTTCACTTTAGTATGGAATGGGGCAGGTTTCTTTTGGTGGATTTCTGAAAACGCAGTTTCTCTCTTCCTACATGCCATTCCTAACGAAAATCAAAACCGCTAATCCTTGAACAGACTTAACCAGGGTGAGAATTTATATAAAGGGCTGTTTCCTTAAAAAAATATTTTGAGTCTAGCTGAAATGCGATGGTTGACCTTACCCAAAACATGCAGGTTGAGCGTAGCCAAAACATGCAGGTTGAGCGTAGCCGAAAACCGGTGGTTGAGCGTAGCCGAAACCACATTCCACCCCGCCCCCTCAATGAAACCTCAAAATTAAAAACGCCATATCGTCTGCATGTTCCTCTTTGCCGGAATAATCGCGGATATGCACAATCGTGTTGGTGATAATGTCCTGTGTAGTCAAATGGATGTGACTGGCCAAAAAATCTCTAAAACCTTCCAAACCTAGATATTGCCCTTCTTGGTTTTCAATTTCCGTGAGTCCGTCGGTGTATAATACCAAGGTAGTTTCCGGGTCCACCACCAACTTTCCGGAACGGGAAAAAGGCAATTCATCCAGCATCCCCAAACCAATTGAACCTTCTTTTAAAATGGCTACACCTTGCTTGTGAAAATACAAGGCGGGGTTATGACCGCAATTGATGTAGGTGAGCTCACGTGTAGTAGGACAAAATTTCGCCAAAAACGCCGTAATGAACTTTTCTCCATTGGCGGCATGCATCACCTTTTGGTTCAAGATATGCGCCAATTCTTCTAAATCGTTCACGTAAGAAAACAGGGCTCGAATATTGGCCTGGAAATTTGACATTAACAAGGCGGCAGAAACTCCTTTTCCACTTACGTCTGCAATGCACAAGGCATACGTACCGTCGTTCAAACGGAAATAATCGTAATAATCGCCGCCCACCTGAGAATGGGTTTTGTAAAATGCATTCACTTCTACGGAGCCGCTCACGGGAAAAGTTTGTGGCAGCAACAAATTTTGAAGGGTGGAGGCCAATTCAAGTTCTTTTTTCAAACTTTCCTGCCGGATGCTTTCCCGCGCCAAGTCTTTGTTCTCAAAGGCCACATATATGATGTTGGTCAGGGCCTGAATAAAATCTCGGTCGTCCGAGTCCAGCGGTGTATCATTTCCGGAAAAAAGTAAGAAAGCCAGTGGACGGTCTTTATGGAAAACGGGAATGAGAAATTGGAAAAAATCTACGGCCGTATTATCCAAAGCCAAGACTTCCGTAGGGTCTTGGATGCGTTCTAAAAAGGGCGGAAGGTTCATGGCCAGGACTTCCTCTACACTGATGCCATGGATAAGTTCGAGTTGCTTGGGCACACCTCCCTTGGTGGAATAGACCACAAACCGGGATAAATGCATTTGATTCCTCAAAATGGAATCATAAATTTTGAGCAATTGCTCCCGGGAAAAATTGGAATTGATGGCCTGCGTGATTTGCAGGATGGCTTGTAGCCTGGTTTTAAAAATCTTTTCGCTGTACATGGTGGGTAAAGGGGTGGGGCGGGT
>CAZRHR010000039.1:0-25908 GCA_964599915.1 uncultured Candidatus Competibacteraceae bacterium
AACCTTATTCCATACACGGAAAACCTTTGGTTGCGCTGGGCGGCCATTTTACATGATATTGCCAAACCTCCTACAAAACGCTTCGAACCGGGCAAAGGATGGACTTTTCATGGGCATGAAGACCTTGGTGCACGCATGGTTCCAGGACTTTTCAAGAAATTGGGATTGCCCCAAAATGAAAAAATGAAATTCGTCCAAAAAATGGTTCGTTTGCACCTTCGTCCCATTGCACTTGTGAAAGAAGGCATCAGCGATTCGGCCATTCGTAGGCTGTTGTTCGACGCCGGAGATGATCTTGAGGATTTGATGATGCTTTGCAAAGCCGACATTACTTCTAAAAATCCCGCCAGGGTAAAACGATACCTCCACAATTTTGATAAAGTGGTGGAAAAACTGAAAGAAGTAGAGGAAAAGGACCGTATTAGAAATTTTCAACCTCCGGTCACAGGAGAGGAAATCATGGAAATGTTCGGACTTTCTCCTTGCAGGGAAATCGGATTACTAAAAAACGCATTAAAAGATGCTATTCTAGAGGGAGAGGTAGAGAACAATCCTGAACAGGCGCGTCCCTTCATTCTAAAAGAGGCGCAAAAGCTGGGTTTAACACCTCGTTTATGACGCCGCCAAAACCAACTTTATGGGTCATTGGCGGGCCTACTGCCTCCGGCAAAACCAAATTGGCCATTCAAATGGCCAAACGACTTTCATGCCCGGTCATTAGCTTTGATTCCCGACAGTTTTATCGTGAAATGCATATTGGTACGGCCCGTCCTTTACCTGAGCATTGGGAAGGAGTCACCCATTATTTTCTTGGACATGCGTCTATTCACGAACCTTGGGATGCAGAGCGTTTCGCGCGAGAAGCAACCTTGTTAATAGAAAAACTCGAGGAAAAACACCAAAACTTGGTGCTGGTGGGTGGTTCGGGGTTTTATGCAGAAGCCTTGCTCTATGGCCTGGACAAACTGCCCGGGGCACAGCCGGCGTACAGAGAAACCCACATGAGGGAATGGCGGGCCGGAAAAGCGGACGCGCTCGTAAACAGACTTCGACAGGTCGATCCGGTGTTAGCGCAGCGCATCGATGTAAAAAATCCTGTTCGCGTAATTCGTGCCCTTGAAGTTTTTGACAGCACGGGAATTCCCATGTCCGAATTGCAGGGAAAAAGACAACCCATTGCTAACCCCGTACAATGGTTGGTGCTCACCCCCGACCGAGAGGAATTATGGGAAAATATCGCCAAAAGAACGCGCCAAATGATAGCAGACGGATTGCGAGAAGAGGCATGTCAGCTTTTTCAGCATAAACATAGTTTAGCGCTTCAAACCGTAGGTTATGCCGAATGGTTCGATGCTTGGAATGGCAAGTTTGCGGAGGAGGAGGTAGAAAACAAAATCATTATACATACACGCCAATATGCCAAAAGGCAGGACACGTGGTTCAGGCGGTATCAGGCCCAGCGAGGAAACGAAACAACCCTTTGGTCGTGGTTTCTTGACCAAAGGGTTGTTTAGGTTAAAAGCAAACGGAGGTACTCATTACGCCTTATTGGCGTCCGCCTCTTTCTTAGCGGCAGCTGTAACCATGGCTTCAAGCTCTTTATCAATTAGATACAATCCATTACCACCGGTACCGATTAAACGAATGCGATCTAAAATGGTACGGGCAGTTGTTTCCTCTTCGTGCTGCTCATTCACATACCATTGTAAAAAATTCAGGGTGGTATAATCTTCTTGTTTGGTCGCAATGGAGACCAATTTATTTACGGCGGCAGAAACTTTCACTTCGCCCGCCAGAAACTGTTCAAAAACATCCAGGATATCCTTAAAGTCTGTGGGTACAGATTCGGGTACAGGTGTCATGGCATGACCACCGGAAGCATTGATATAGTGGAATAAGCGAAGCATGTGCCCACGCTCTTCTTCAGATTGTGCATACAAAAACTGCGCGCAGCCATCCATACCTTTTACCTCACACCAGGAGGCCATGGCCAAATATCCATAGGAGGATCTGCATTCTACGGCAATTTGTTCATTCAGGGCTTTTTCGACTTTAGTGGAAAGCATGAGGTAAGATTTTATAGTGAAACAAGCAAAGATAGGAGTTGTTTAAAAATAGCCTTCAGGTATTTCATTGACAGATTCGGGATAAATGTCAACTTCTAAACCATCAATGGCAAGGAATGTATTGGGGAATAATGGAGTGGCCTCTTCCAAAAAGGGGGTTAAATCTGAATACCTAGAAGAAAAATGGCCGAGGTAAAGTTGTTTCACTTTGGCCGCATTTGCAAATTGGGCAGCTGCCTGTGCAGTGCTATGGCCTGTTTGGTCAGCTCTTTCTTTCCAGGTTAAAGTAAAGGTCGCCTCGTGATACAATACATCCGCTCCTGAAACCAAGTCGGCCCATTTAAAAAGCGGGCGGGTATCCGTCATAAAGGCATAGGTTCTTGGGGGAGCGGGCGCCATGGTCAGTAAGGGGGAAGGGACATGTTCTAACCGTGACAAGGAAATACCTGCTTTGAGTTGTTGAATTTCCAAGTGTGACAAGCCAAATTCAGCAATTGATTCCCTCCTGATTTTCAATGGCTTTGGCTGTTCTTTAAACAAAAAACCATGACAATCTATCGAATGATGCAAGGCGAAAGCCGTAACGGTACAACTTTTATCTTCGAAAACGGGTTCAGCCTGCCGCACGGCATCGGTTGGAATCCTATGAATGGGAAATCGAAAAGCATTACCCGTGTTTTTGGCATAATCATCCAGGTAGGCAAAAACCGCAGCGGGTGCCACCAAGGTGAGTGGTTTTCTAAAATCTAATAGGTCCAAGGTGGAAAGCAATCCTGGTAGCCCAAGGAAATGGTCGGCATGCATATGAGAAATAAAAATGGCCGACAGTCTTTGCATGGGAAGATGACACTTGCGAATTTGCATTTGGGTGCCTTCTCCGCAATCGACCAAATAATGTCTTTCCCCGATACTTACCCATTGAGCGGTTGGTTGCCTTCCAGGCATAGGAATTGCAGAGCCTGTGCCAAGAAAACGTACCTTAAAATCGCTTGCCATGCCACAAAAATACAAAAGCCTCACCGGAGGGTGAGGCTTTTGCAAAAATTTATGCGAAGATTAGTTTCCGCCACGACCACCTGAAGTGGTGGTGGTGTTTTGGTTTCCGCCACGACCGGTAGAGGTAGTGGTAACATCTTGGTTTCCTCCACGACCTGTTGAGGTAGAAGTTGGGGTGGTGGTAGTGGTGGTTGTAGTGGTTGGCGCAGGAGCTGCGGGAGGCGTAGCCTTGCCTTTCTTGGCAGGAGGCGTCATCACTTTGTCTACCACATGAATTACACCATTAGCGCAAGCAATGTCGGTTTGGGTAATGGTAGCAGAAGCAGCCATAGTTGAACCATCCTTGCGGGTCAGTTTGATAACTTTCTCATCTAAAGCATCTAGTTCATTGTAGTTGCCCAAATCAGCAGCCATTAAAGTTCCACTTACCACGTGATAGGTAAGAAGGTCGCTCAGTTCTTGACGCTTCTTCTCATCGGTGCGAAGTGCTTCAAGGCGTTTCTGGTCGAAAGCGGCAAAAGCATCGTTGGTTGGCGCAAATACAGTAAAGGTCTTGGTGGTGTCGCTGAGGGTTTCAACTAAACCAGCCGTGGTAAGCAATTCGATTAAAGTAGAAAAGCGACCGTCTGCGGTGGCTGTTTCTACAATGCTAACTACTTTAGGCGTAGCGGCAGCTATAGAATCTTGACGCGCCTTTTCAGCAGCCATTAATGAATCCTCACGCAACTTTGCAGCGTTTGGATCTTCCTTTTTTCCACCGCCGCAAGATGCCAAAAACAGGGCCGCACCGAAGGCGGTAAGGGTAAGTTGATAAGAGATTTTCATGTCATTGATGTTTAGGTGCAAAGGTATAGGGAATATCACCGGAATTCCAAAGATTTTTGGGCAATTTTCTCTCAGTTTATAAAATTATTGTTTAACGAAATATAATCTTAGGTTGTATTTGCGATTTTGCAGGTCAGGGTGTACCTTTGTCACCTAAACTTTATTTTCACTACCATGAAAAAAATCGCATTAAACTTTAAGACTGCTGGTCTTATGATTATGGCCGTTGGTGCTTTGGCATTGACTTCTTGCGGCAAAACAAAAGGTTGTACCGATGCACGTGCAGACAACCACAACACCCTTGCTGAAGAAGATGACGGGAGCTGCGACATCGCTGGAACCGTTAACAAATTTGCTAACACAAGCGTGCAAGCTCCATGGACTTTCACCATCACCGGTGCTGGTACCTACACTGTATACGTTGGAACTCAAGCTACACCTGCCGATTATTCTTTCGTAGCCACCACCAACATGGGATTGGGTGCTAACGTACCTGAATTCAACCTCACTTTTGATGTAAACAAAAACGTAGCTACTTTGGCCAACGCTCCTTTCGACGTACAAGGTCCTGGAAACGGCGAAATCACTAGCGCAACTTTCACTTACAACAGTGCGACCACTGCTACTTTAACAAGTACTTTTGCTGGATTTGACGCTACTGAAGTCAACGGTACGTTCACCGACCAAGGTACACGCCCCTAATTTTTAGGCGTAATTATTGTAACTTAAAGGGAACGTCTTACGTTCCCTTTTTTTATGAAACCTGCACTGCTTTTTCTATCGCTTATTTGGGCCGCCATCGCTTTCGCTCAGGTCGATTCCACAGCGCGTGGAAGAACCGGGAATCCAGAAGGCCGTATCCCAATGCATACCAATGATTCCATTGCCTACCACATTGTTTTAGGCGAAATTGACCTACCTACCCTTCGTGTTTTTTCAAAAAAAAGAGACCAACGTAAATATGACCGCCTGGTGGCGGCCGTGAGAAAAACCTATCCTCTCGCTAAAGCGGCGGCAGAAAAAATGGTTCAATACGCCGAAGTGCTTGAAACCGGTAAACAAAAAGATAGAAAAGCCCTTGTACGCTCCTTTGAAAAAGAAATTCGGGAAGAACATATGGAGCGCCTGAAAAGAATGAGCTTCTTAGATGGTCGTATTCTCCTTCGTTTGCTGGATCGCGAAACCCGTTTTACCTCCTTCGATTTGGTAAAAGAACTAAAAGGCAGTTTTCAAGCCATGTTCTGGCAAGGCGTGGCTGGAATCTTTGATTATGACCTAAAAACCGCATTCGACCCTACAAACAATCAGGAAGATCAGTATATTGACGAGATTTGTAGGATGATTGATGCAGGCATTCTTTAAGGATATTTTTTCCTCCAGCCGCAAGCTAAGCTTGCTGTTGATTTTCCTTTTCCTTATCTCCGTTTTATGGAGAATTCCAGGATTTTACGCGGGTTTCTATCCTGCTTCCATCCCTTACACCCAAGTGATGCAAACCGCCAACATCTGGAGCGAACATCACCCTTCAGATTTCAACTTTGGGGCGGTACAAACCTATCCACATCCTTCGGATCAATTCGTGCACCATTATGACCGATTTCTGGACCATCGTGGACTTAATTACTATGTCAGCTACCCCCCATTTGTCTTTTGGGTTGGCTATACGGTACAGTTAATTACCGGCCCAGAACACCTTCATAAAGGATTGATTACTTTCAATTTATGCTTGCACTTCTTGGCCTTGTATGGCATATTTTTATTTTTCCGCGATTATAACCTAAAGATTGCCTTCTGGATTTCCTGTATTTGGTTGGTTCTTCCTGCCACCTTGGATATTTTCCACCGGGTCTTTTTTTCAGAAGCTATAACTACCGCGCTTTTCGCCTGGCTTCCTTTACTCATTAAATCGGTCAAAAAATCTACGGTTCATTGGACCCTCTTGCCTATTTGGGTGGTGTATTCGTTCGTTTTAGCCTATAATGATTGGCTTGGTGCTGCCATTGCAGCCAGCACTGGCCTCGCGCTTGTATTGGACAAACGGAAACACTGGCCTATCGTACTCGCGGGCTGGCTGGCCGTAGCGGTAGCATTCATTTGCTTTATTTGGCAGTATAGCAGTCTCGGGGCCTTTTCCGCCCTCATGGATGCTCTGCTTTTCCGATATGTAGAAAGAGAGCATTTTCAACAGGTAAACGCACCATGGCATCGCGCCTCCTTATCGGCTTTATGGCAGGCATTCGGATGGGCATTACTTTTTCTCCCCATGTTTTCATTGCTTTTCATACCACTTATTCGCATTTCTGATCAAAGTAAACGATACATTCTTTGGACCTTAGCCATTGGCCTTCCCCTGATCGCCAACTTTTATTTTTTCTTCACCTTTTCTGTCTTTCATGCCTATAATTTTGCCCGATGGGCTCCATGGCTTTGTGTTGCATTAGGTTGGTTTTGTATATATTTCCCCGTCATTAAAAAATCATTGCCCTTTATCATCTTATTCTTGGCGGCACTTAATTTACCCATTCACTTTGAGCGACTGAAAGCCATGGTTTGGGAAAAAGACATGATCTCCACCTATCCAGATTTTGCAAACAAGATATTACCAGACCATACCATTTATGTACAGCTACATGGCTTCTCCAATGATTTACCACATTTTTTTGGATTTAAATTGCACCGAAGTATGGATGAAGTATTTCGGCCGGAGGAACTTCCTATTAAAGCCTATTTAGATGGTCAAACACAGTGGCAGTTTTTGGATGTGGCGCCGGGAAAGCCTGTCGTTCATTTTACGTACAAAGATTTCCCTGAAGGTTGGTTAAACCGGCCGGCCCGTTGTCTCGGGGAAAAGGGTAGGTCTGCTGTTTTACCTTCCTTTCAGGCCATGTCCGGTCAAAGGAATTAAACTTTGCGCCGGAGCACCTGCTTTAACATAACCAGCCAATCCTGCTGCTCCGGTAAATTCCACCCAATGCCCCCGCCGTGCAAGATGATATTGAGCAGCTTCTATTTCTTCCTCGGTTACCGTATAAATTTGCCCTCCTGAATCCGTTATCGCTTTTAAAATTTCAGCTTTTCTTAAGGGCGAAGCAATGGCTATTCCATCGGCTTTTGTTCTGGGCAAACCTGCAGGCACACCCAATAATCCCGGACAGAAAACCGACTGAACCGCATGTAGTTTAGGCATTTTTGCAATAAGTCCCACCCTATTCAATTCCATAAAACCCAGAAAACTGCCAAGAAGCAAGGTGCCATTGCCCACGGGAAAAAAAATATGTTCAGGCAGATGACCGGCTGTTTGTTCCCAAATTTCATAGGCGAACGTTTTGGTACCATGCATAAACCACGTATTCCACACATGGGAACCATAAAAAGCATCTTTACTGGCCACCAAAGCGCGTTCTGCCACGTCTGCCCTATTCCCTTCCACCAAAACGACCTCCGCCCCTACACGTTGCATATGGGCAATTTTCGCCGGCTGCGCCTGAGAACTTACAAATATGGTGGCCTTAAAACCTGCTTTGGCGGCATAGGTGGCCAAAGCGCAACCTGCATTACCCGACGAATCTTCCACAAAATGAGTGATGCCCCATTCCTTCATTTTACTTACCAAGACACTGGCACCACGGTCTTTATATGAGCCACTTGGGAATAGGTACTCCAACTTAAACTGGAGCGGCTGGTTCTCCCAAACCTCATGAACCAAAGGAGTGAGCCCTTCTCCGAACGAAACACAATCTTGTAGATTAAAAATTGGAAGCACCCTGTGATAACGCCAAAAGCCGGGCTGGCGCGCATCCACAAGTTCATTTTGAAAAGATCCCAAAAAACGAGCGGTTAACAAATGGCCCTCAGGTCCTTGCCAGCGAGGTAAATCAAGCGGAAAAGAAGTGCCTTCAGGGGATGTCCACTCCCAGTTTTGCATGGAATTCATGAGCCTTGCAAAGTAAGCATATCCTGAACAAAGGGCTTTAACCCTGCAAAAAAGTACTGAATGGCCACCACCATGAGAATGAGTCCCATGATACGCATCATCACTTTAATCCCAGTATCTCCAATCCATTTAATAAGCCGCGAACCACTTAATAAGGTAATTAATACCACAAGACAAATCAATAAAATGCTCGCTAAAAGAATGATTTTTTTCCATAAGGCATCGGATTGGTCCATCAATAGGATGGCATTGGTAATGGCTCCGGGACCACAAAGCATGGGAATACCCAAGGGCGTAATTGAAATGTCATGAGAATATTCACGAATCTCCTTTTTCGCCACTTTCATGCGGGTAAGTCGCGCATTCAACATGTCGTAGCCCATTTTAAAGAAAATAATTCCCCCTGCCAAACGAAAACCATCTGCAGTAATATGGAAAAACTGAAACAGGGCATTCCCAGCAAACGCAAAAAACAACATGGCTATGAAAGCTGTCAAGACAGCCCTAATAGCGGTCTGACGCCTTTCTGCCTCAGAAAAATTCGCCGTCATGGTCATGAAGACAGGCAAAATACTTGCAGGATTTATAATGGTAATAAAAGTAGTTAAGCAAAAAAGTGAAAAACTAAGTACTTCCTGGCTAGTCATAATATGGTCGATATTTTTTTGCAAATATCCCTCGAATCCAAGAAAATCCAAGAAAAGAAGTATTAAATTATGAACACTTAAAACAAGATGAACGTTTTAAAATGAGCACAGAAAAAGGACACAAAATTCCCAGTAAAAAGAAAATAATATCTCGCTTAACTATTGAAATAAAGGAAAATAAAAACCAAACCAAGCATAAAATAATAAGGAAATGACTTGCAAAGGGTTTGACGCAAAAAACAAAACGTTTATAAAATAAATGTATAACTTTACGCCCTAAAGTAAACCTAAGTTTATGCGCGTTTTGTTTTTTGCACTTGCCATTTGGGCCTCAACAGCTATTCATGGTCAAGAAAGACCAGATTTGGCCTCAGCTGCTGTGCGGCAGGCAGGTCCTAAAGTTAAATCCATTTCCATCACTAGAAATGGCAAGCCAGTTACCCAATTGCTGCGAGATGGCAACTATTGGAAATTGGCCAATGGCACCGGTTGGTTAGATACTACAGATTGGGCAGGATGGCCAGGTGCAGACCCCCTCATTGTGGAAACCGCAAGGAACGAAGGTGTAGCAGGCGATGACCGACTTTATGTATACAGAACGCCCATGAAACAGCGTTCTCAAAAAGTATATTTCGATGCGCATGGAAGGGTACATCGCATTGTTTGGGTCAACATACAAGATCCATCCAGCGTGGCTTTGGCAGACCCACAAATCTTAGAAGCTCAATTCGCTGAATTTTACTGGACAGGCAATGTTTTGGCCCGCTTCACCAACGATGAACAAAAGGTGGAATGGAACTTTAAATACGACCGTACCTTCCGTTTATTGCAAGTATTCGGAACAGAAGAAGGGAAAAAGGTAACGTATAGGTTTACCTATAAATAATCAAGCATACGCTATGTCTGACCGTTTGGGAAACCAAACGGTTTTTTTTTGCTTAGGCTAATTCTGTTGCATAAAAACAAGCATTTTACTCATCTTATTAAATCGTATATTCAGTCCATTATGAAAAACACGGAAGACACCATTGCCAACATCATTCAACATTACCAGATGAAGCCACATCCGGAAGGCGGATGGTTTGTAGAGACATTTAGACATCCAGAACAACAACTATTCCCAGGATTTGATGGCCCACGGAACCTTGCTACCAGCATTCTTTTTCTTTTGCCTGAAGGAAAAAAATCGGCCTTGCACCGAATTAAAAGTGATGAAATCTGGTACCACCATGCGGGAGGAAGATTACATGTTCTTACCATGGATGAGGAAAAGAATATCCATAAACATCCACTGGGTTCCGACCTTTCAAAAGGAGAAACGTTTCAATTCGTGGTAAAAGCGGGAACATGGTTTGGAGCAGAACCCGCCGAAGGAGCAGGATATTGTTTGGTGGGTTGTCAGGTAACACCCGGTTTTGATTTTAGAGACTTCGAATTATTATAGTACTCAAATAGTATATAAAAGAAAAAAGGTTGGCTTTGGGCCAACCTTTTCAGTTTAAAAGAATCTAGGATATTATTGTTCCCACAAGTCATGCTCGTAGGTGAAAATTTCACCTTTGATGCGTTCTCCTTCTAAGAGAGCTGGAATACCTTTGGTATATTCCTCAATACGACGATCATACACGTTGTCGAATTTCAGCACTTTAGAGGAGAAAACTCTCTTTTCAAATAGATCATCGAAACTCAAACGCTGGGCATAGTTCTGCGGATTGTACACCTCATTAACAGCGAAAACAGGACGGAAATTTGGGAAGTAAATCCAATACATGGACGTGTTGTACTTAAACTCACCTGTAGACCGGTCAAAAACGCCACGCTGAGGGCAAATACCAAGAATACGCACAGTCATCACAGAACGTTGCTTTTCAAGAATCCAGTCTTCCTTAATTTGAAAACGCTTTACGGTAGTAGGATCAAAAGGCTCATCTACCACTTTTTGCACCAAATTGTAGGGGGGATCTGGTTCAGGAACCCATTGTGTATCCCGAAAGGCACCAATGGAAGCTACGTCATTGCTAGACATTTGTACGAGGAAGTCGTCGGTTTTAGGATCGTAAGCGAAATATTTATCGCTTTCGGTGGTTAAAGCATTAATAACCACTGTGATAAAGTTCTTACGGCCATTGGTAGGACGATCTGGATAGTAGAAAGGATGATTAATCTTTTCACGCATATCCACTTCCCGAATCACGCGACGCTCCCACATCACATCCGATTGGCGCATGTAGGGATAGGGAACCAAACGACGGTCTGGCTCACGGTCTACATCGTACGCACGATCTCTTGGTGTGGGGGTCAACGTAGTACCACCTGCACCGGGAGCCTGGGCAGACAAGGCCGAAACCGTGAACCCTAAGGCGAGCAAAAGAATGTGATGCAATTTCATAAGCGATGATTATTGGATAGAGAACGAAGCATCAAGTTTCCTGCGGGTTTGATCAGGCATTAACACCTGTACCTCGGAGAAAAACACTTTTTGTCCACGCTTTAGTCCGCGTACATCAGAAGCAACACCACCGGGAAGTGTGTTACCCGGACAATCCGTTTCTGTGTAGCTACCACCACGTGGGTAGGCAATTTTGAATTTCTCAACCTTAGCAAATACGTTAAAGTCGAAATTCTCCATGGCAGGAATCAGAGGCGATTGGGAAGCAAGGCCACCGGAAATACCGCTACCTGCGCGCACATTACCCCATTTCAACACTGGATCTGGGATAGATTTCACACGGAAAACTTGCGAACCCATGCTAATTGAGCGACCATCTTCTGTTTTTACAGAGACGTTCACTTTGGCCTCACCCGTACCGGAAGCTGAAACAATGTAGTTTCCAGGACCCTGACCCGCACGAATGCTAATAGGACCAGCACCAGTTACAGATACTTGGTTAGGAGCGAATCCAGGAACGGAGACCGAGATGGGATTATCCAAACCACGGTAGAAAACGTTCATGTTGGTCGCTGCTACAGAAGCAGAAGGAGGTGATACATTGTACTTGGTAGAGAAGGGATAAGAAACCTCATCATCAGTACCAGGTTTTTTCACTTTAATCACACCCGCAAAAGTACGCTCGCCCACACCGGAAGTTCCGATGCTAATGCGACCCATACCCTTAACGATGTTGTTTGTATCTAAGACTTGGCCGCCAGCCACCTGCATAGTTGTAGTATCCACCGCACTTCCATAAACAATGGTAGGTTTAACAGAAGTGTTGTAAGCTGCTAAGAAAACATCAGCCTCAAAAGGACTTCCACCTACCACGAAAGTAGATTTTGGAACAACCCGGGCTTCTACTGCATCAAACTTAAATGCTTGGGCAGAAATAGATTCCCAGATATAGCCTAACGCAGCCGCTTCAAGACCCCGAACGGCGTTTTCCCATTTGGCCAACTCAAGCAGCGCAGCCGCTAAAGGCAAGTGATAGAAATAACGCATTTCCCAAGTCCGGAGATTAAACTTTTGCGCTTGAGGAGAATTTGGGTCTGGATCAGAAAGATCAAGGATATCCAAGTTTTTGATGGCAGCAGAGTCTGTGCCAAACGTTTTGCCCCCGGCACCTTCGATACCAGCAACAAAGTCCTTGAAAGCTTGAAGCTTCTTTCTTAGCTCTCCCGCTTTACCAGAGTTACCTGGTGCTTCAGCAGTTCCAAAGAAAGTAGTAGGCATATCATAATCATCCTTTTTGTTCACCAAATAAGGATCATCAATCGATGCAGTTGCTCCTGCTTCGTCCACGCCGTCGACTGCTTTTAACAAATCGATTTTAATTTGACGAATAAAAGTAACTACTTCCTTTACTTGTTCCTCCAAGCCAGCAGCTTTAGCACGCGCTTGTTTGTACTTAGGGTCTTTGGGATTCAGCATCTCCTGATTCGCCAATTCCTGATAAGTACCGCTGTTCTTAGAAATCAACACACTGTTTTGTTGATTCAATGAAATGTTGGCCTTAACGAAGGCATCTAGTACCTCCGAAGACACGTTGATGGCCAGAAGAGCCGTTAACACGAGGTACATCATGTTAATCATCTTCTGCCGTGGACTCGCTTTACCGCCCGCCATTCTTTCTAATTTATCGGTTTAAAAATCAGAGAAGCGGGAATTATCCGCGGTTATAATTCATGGCAGACAACATGTTGCCATAAACGGTGTTCAAGGCATGAAGGTTGTTACCTAAGGTATGAATTTCTTCTTTGTATCTGCGGGTATCATCCACAGAAGCATTCAGGTTGTTCAACAACTCAGCAATGTTGCTGTATACTTGGCTGCTAGATTCTAAATAATCCTTGGAACCTTGGATTTGCAACTCGTACACGCTGTTCAATACAGACAAGTTTTTAGAAACACGCTGTAATTCTTCTCCGTAAGAAGCGCCATCACCTGCGGAAAGACCAGTAAGGGATTCGGCGGCACGAACATAGGAATCAGAAAGTTGATCTACTGTAGAAGCAGCTTTCTTCACATTATTGATGTATTCAGTAGTGGCAGCACCTGCATCACCCATTTCCCCTAAACGGTTAGTGGATTCAGAAAGCTTACGCATACCAGATCCCAAAGATTCAATCAATTCTGGGCCAATTTTGGCTTCTTCCAGTAAGCGATCCAATTCCTGAGATACAGAGTCTTTGGCAGAAAGCGCGTTGGTTTTTCCATGACTTCCATGGTCACCTTCGCCAGGCAATCCGGCCAATTCTGGATAGACTAAAGTCCAGTCCAACTCTTCATGGGGCGGTTCAAAAGCTGAGATTGCAAAAATCATGGCTTCTACTGTAAGGCCTGTTACAATCATGACAGAGGCACCTGGCCAGTGCATGATTTTGAACATGGCTCCTAGAATTACGACAGCCGCTCCGAACCCATATACAAAGTTCATTACGACTTTCCCTTTACGTGTGTGCAGGAATTTCATCTTGCTTGCGTGTTTTTTGATTTAGGTAAAAATGGAATAAGGAATAGACAACAAAAGAACGAAAGATAGGCTTGGATTATTGTGAAGAGCAGATTTTATTCAAAATCCTCCTTGGCACGTCCCATAAAGGTTTGTACACAACGGAAGCCAATGTAGCTCTTGGCAGTATCTTCATATTCGTAAAGGCGTGCCCCTACTTGGAGATAGTAGCCCACATCTTTCCAAGAACCACCACGAATAACTTTCCTTTTGTAGGTAGGTCTATCAGATTTTTTGGAGCGGTAACGTAGGTCTGGGTTTAAGTCGTGCATCCAGTTGATACCAGATTCATCGAAAGCACCGGCAGTCCATTCAGATACGTTTCCTGCCATGCAGTACAGGCCATATTCGTTGGGGTTGTAGGCATCTACAGGAACGGTATGGAAACCGCCATCATCGATGTAGTTACCACGCATGGGCTTAAAGTTGCCAAGGAAACATCCTTTGGAGTTCCGGATGTAAGGACCACCCCAAGGATAAGGAGAAAGGTGCAAGCCACCGCGGGCTGCCCACTCCCACTCAGACTCGGTAGGCAAGCGGAAATCGTGTACAGGAAACTCTCCCAAACGCGTGAGGAAGTTATTCATGTATTCTGTTCTCCAGTGACAAAATGCATTGGCTTGTTTCCAGTTTACGCCCACTACAGGATAGTTGTCGTAGGCGGGATGCCAAAAGTACATTTTGGTCATGGGCTCATTGTAGGAGTAGGTGAAGTCTGCAATCCATACCAAGGTGTCGGGATAGATGCGCACCGCTTCCTTCATGATGAATTTTGAACGATCCGGCATCACTGCGGTCAAATCATCCACATCTCTGCGGTATTTGTATTTAGCCGCTTCATCGAGATCTATCCACCAATAAGTGTACACTAATTTGTGCACATTAATTTCACGACGGCGATAGAAACGCTGATTTTCCGGGTAGTAAAGCTCCTCCAATGCTTCTCTGAACTCTCCGTCATCCCATGGAATGCGTGGACGCCAGTTGAGCAATGGTGGATCGATATCCTCTCCATATTCGTTTTCAGTGATGTGGAAATCCTCATCATTGTCTGCTATGATTCTACGTGCAAGTGAATCGCGCACGTAATAAACGAATTGACGGTACTCGTTATTGGAGATTTCCGTTTGGTCCATGTAAAAAGCTTGCACAGAAACCGTTTTAGACGGCTGGTGCATAGCAGCTGGAACATCTTGGTCGGAATCCCCCATGTTGTAGCTACCCATAGGGATATACACCATACCAAAGGGGTCGGCTTGGTACCATTTAGGGCGACCTTGCACCCCAATGAGCTGACCGTTTTCACCTCCGGCACAGCTATACAGCAGTGCGGGGAGGCTTCCCAGTATCATGAGTTTTTTCATGGGAAGAGGATTTGTGATACGTGCGTTTAACATCTTAAACGATGGTAACTGCGGTTTTATTATCCACCAAAGATATATAAGAATTGATAACTTGTATCAAGGCATCAAATTTCTTAGGGTCTGTGGGTGACGTACAGACTGAACAGGAATAAGTGGTCTTGGCTTGCTGAGTGGCAAACAATAGCGGATAACAATTTCGTGTGAACCGCTATTATAAGAGCTCAACCTGCTCAAATTGATGTCATAGGAATATCCAATTTGAATGGGCGGAAGAACAGGTTTAATGGCCTGTAAATTTAATCCGGCGTTAATCGCTAAGGCATCCTCGAAGCGATAGGTAAGACCAGCCCAGTAATTGTCTTTGTAAATGGCGTTTGCATTTAAATCTACCTGAGCAGTTGCAAAATCTGTTTTAATTAAGACGTTAGGGTTGATGGCCCAGTCGCCATTAAATAAATCGCCAAAGGTATAACCACCCATGAAAAACATATGTCTTGCTTGGGTAATGTTGATGTCTGCATAACGCATACCAGCTAGGTGCAATGCAGACACACCGGCGTACCAGCTGTTGGTGGTTCCTTCAGGAGAATAATAGTACACTCCCACACCGCCTTCAAAAGCAATATTGTTGCGGCCGTTGAGCGCTTGAATGGAAGATTCAGGCACGCCAGATGGATACACCCATTGTGCACCATCGATACCTTTTGATGTGGCGCCAAGGTCTAAACCGGCGCGAAGGTATCCGGGTCCAATCGGTTGCTTTGAACGCCAGTTGACGGCCAAACGAAAAGAGTAATTTTTTTCAAACCCGATAAAGTCGCCATAGCCGGTAAAACCAACACCAAAGTATTGTCCAAACAATAAAGGCAACTGGGCGTCAGCAGAAAAAAGAAAACTTCTGGGTGAACCTTGCAGCCCCGTCCATTGTGACCTATACAAACCAGTGACACACAATAAATCTTTGGTGCCTGCATAGGCAGGGTTCATAATCAGTTTATTATAAAAAAACTGTGTAAACTGCGGATCCTGCTGCGCATGGGCTGCTGGTAACAGCGAAAGGGTTGTCAGGGCGGTAAGTAGTATTTTCTTCATACCAGGTTTGGAACGGTTTAGTCTATGTAGAACACGTCTTAAAGTGTAAATATATGCAAAAATCTCAACGACTTATGCAAAATTTTAAAAGTTATTTCACTTAAAATAAAAGCAAGGTAATGATTATCAGTGCTCTAAATTAATGTTTAATCATTTAGTTGATGAAAACGGCGTATCCAACGCTCCGGAATCTCACCGCTGGCCGCAAATTCATAGTCTGAAAGGGCACATGGAACAAGATATTCTTGCTGACCATACTTATCGGATGCCTTACCCTGAATGGGTACAGCCATCCACCACTTCTCCGAAATCTTGTTTTTATAAAACACTATTTGGTCTGGAAAACCGGTTAAAGCGACTGTAAATTCCAAGTAATTGGCATGTCTTACATCTAGGCTTTCTTCCTTTCGGTTATAAAAGCCTTCAATAAGGTGCCAGATAACTTGCGCGGCCAAGTGGTGATCCGTCCAGCTCACATCGCCGCCCGGCCGTATTCCAAACAAACCAAAGGAACTCAGTTTTTGGCTTAACCCTGCATAGCGAGCCAGTCGGCATATCTCATCGGATTGTAAACCATTGGGCGTGGCCTGGAGCGCATGGGGCGCATCGGCATATTTCACTGCACCCATGTTGATGGTAAATGCATGTGCATCTCGGATCACAGGTTCGGCATCTTCCATTTGGCGGCGCACTTCGCCCAAGCGAATTAAGTCGAAGTGAAACTCTTTAAACAAACGAACCAAATCCGGTGGGCTAAAATAGGATTGGTAGGCCAAATTGGCGTAATGAAACAGGAAACTATCTTTTTCCCCTAAAATACGGCCCAGCATGTTTCCCGGCCTAAGCTCTTGGGTGATTTCTTGAAAATCCAAAGTGGCATTTACATCGCAAACATTGCAAAACCGACCGGAACGGGCATAGGCAAGGTACAAAGCATAGGCCATTTCATGTCCACCGCCCAACACCACCGGAATCATGTTTCGTTCTAAAATGCCTTGTAAAACCTTAGAAAGCACATTGCAATTTTCCTCTAAACTGGTGCGAAGTCCAAAATTTCCTAAATCTAAAATCCGCACCTGATAATTTCCTCGACAGAGCTTATACAGCCAATATCGAATGTGGTTGGGTGTATCGTGTAATGGGGCGCTCAGGTCGCTGCTGTCATAGCCTGCGCCAAGAATGACCAAGTCTGCATGTAACTCGTCTAAGTCCGGGAAATCTCCCTTTCCTGAGAAATAGCGAATATTCGCACCGAGTTGCGTATTGTTGAAATCTTCTGCATATGCATGCCCACTTACCGGTTGAAAATATTCTTCCCAAGCATTCCAATGTTCAGCTTCCATGGGGACCGTTGTTTAATTCAATGGGGTTTGGCTATTTTTTCTTGGTTGCCGTGGCTTTTTTCTTGGGCGCAGCTTTTTTCTTGGGTGCGGCCTTTTTAGCAGGAGCAGCTTTTTTAGCAGGCGGAGCTTCGGCAGAAACAGCAGCCTTACGGTTGGTTTTCCCAGGTTTACCCGGATTGGCAGCGTGTAGCGCCAGACATTCGTCGCGGGTAAGCAGGGCCACCTCTGTCCCCTTTGGAATCTTCACATTGTCCTTTCCTACCACAATGTAAGGCCCCCAACGACCATTGAGGATTTGCACTACAGGATCGCCCGGAAAATCTGCTATTAACCGATTGGCATCTGCAATGCGCTTTTCTTCAATAAGTTGAATGGCTTCCTCAAGACTTACATCCAAGGGGTCATACGCTTTCGGAATAGAAACAAACTTGCTGTTGTGTTTCACATAGGGACCAAAACGACCTACAGCAACTACTACGTCCTTATCCTCAAATTTCCCCAATGTTTTTGGAAGTGCGAACAAGTCCAGCGCTTCCGTTAGGGAAATAGACTGAATGCTTTGGTCTTTTCTTAGGCTGGCATACCGGGGTTTTTCCTCATCCGAGGCATCCCCAATTTGTACCATGGGGCCGTATTTTCCCACCAACGCATAGATAGGCTTTCCGGTTTCGGCTTCATTCCCCAGCAATCTTTTTCCAGTGGCACGCCCACTAATCTCTTCTGCCTGGACCACCGTTTGATGAAAAGGACCATAAAAATCCTCAATCATTTTATCCCATACTTTCTTCCCGGCAGCTATCTCATCAAACTCTTTTTCAACCCGCGCTGTAAACTGATAATCAAGGATATTTTCAAAGTGGTCTACCAAAAAATCGGTTACTACCGTGCCAATATCTGTAGGAAAGAGTTTATTTTTTTCTGCACCAGTGACCTCTGTACGCTGTGCGGTGGTGAGTTGAGTTCCTTTTAATGCGAGCACGGCACAAGAACGGTTCACCCCTTCCCTATCCTCTTTCACCACATATCCCCGCTTTTGCACGGTGGAGATGGTAGGTGCATAGGTAGAGGGCCGTCCAATACCTAATTCTTCGAGTTTTTTCACCAAACTGGCTTCCGTGTAACGCGATGGTGGTTGGGTAAAACGTTGGGTGGCAATAATTTCCTTGTAGGATAATGGCTCGCCTTCTTTTAAACCTGGCAATTGTTGCTGCTCGGTGTTTTCTTGGTCTTCCTCCTCGTCCGTTCCCTCCAAGTATAGCTTTAAAAACCCATCGAAACGTATGACTTCTCCTTTGGCTTGAAATTCAAGCTGGTTTCCTGGAGCGGGAATACGAACGGTGGTTTTTTCCAATTGGGCATCTGCCATTTGTGATGCGAGGGTACGTTTCCAAATGAGCTCGTACAATCTTTTCTCCGACGCATCCTCACCAGCACTGGTCACGGAAAGATCGGTTGGACGAATGCATTCGTGGGCTTCCTGTGCACCTTTGCTTTTAGTGGAATACTGTCTCTTTTTATGGTACGGTGCACCAAAAAGTTGTCCAATGGTTTCTGCGGCTGCATTCAAAGCAAAATCGGACAGGTTTACGGAGTCGGTACGCATGTAGGTGATGCGTCCGCTTTCGTATAAACGTTGGGCCACTTGCATGGTACGGGCCACAGAAAAACCAAGTTTTCTTGAGGCTTCTTGTTGTAGGGTGGAAGTGGTAAAAGGAGCCGATGGCGTTCTGGAGGCAGGCTTGGTTTCTACGGCGCCTACTTTAAAAGCTGAAAATTGTCCGCATTGCTGCAGAAATTCTTCTGCCTGAGATTGTTTCTCCAGTTTTCTATTGAGTTCCGCACGGAACATTTTCCCGGAGGGATTAGAAAACTGCGCGGTCACTCTGAAATAGGAAGCGGTATCGAAGGCTTGCCTTTCCCTTTCTCTTTCCACTATGAGTCTAACGGCGACGGATTGCACGCGGCCGGCCGACAAACTTGGCCGTACTTTTTTCCAAAGTACCGGACTCAATTCATATCCCACAAGGCGGTCTAACACACGTCTGGCCTGTTGGGCATTGACTAAATCGTAGTTTATACTTCTGGGATGTTCAATGGCATGAAGAATGGCCGTCTTGGTGATTTCGTTGAAGACAATACGTTTGGTTTTACTTTCAGGAAGTTTGAGACTTTGAGATAGGTGCCAAGCAATGGCTTCTCCCTCGCGGTCCTCATCCGATGCCAACCAAACGGTTTCTGCTTTATCTGCCAGTTGTTTTAGTTCTTGAATAAGTTTTTTCTTGTCGGCCTGCACTTCATACTCAGGCGTAAAGTGCTTATCGATATCTATCGCCAAACCTTTAGAAGCCAAATCTCTTACATGGCCAAAGCTGGATTTTACTGTAAAATCCTTGCCCAAGTAAGATTCAATGGTTTTGGCTTTTGCCGGGGACTCTACAATGACAAGGTTTTTCGACATGCGTATGATTTTGGCAGTTGCGTAACTGCAAAGAAAAGAGAATTCATGAGCAGTTGAAACCGCAAAAATAAAAAATGGTTTTGAGAATGGCCGTTTACTTAGGTGTTTCAGGCCATTTCACGCCTGCTAAAACGGGCATAGTCAACCGACTCATATCCGGCACCAAAGGGCATGCATAGCCCGAAGTATAAGCACAATAAGGAAAATAAGCACGGTTAAAATCTAAGGTAAGTTTTTGCCCCATTTTTATTTTTTTCCAAGGCAGGTCCACATAACGTCCTCCCCCATACGTTTCTTCTCCGTTGGTGGGGTCGCTAAAGGGCAAAAAAAACCATTTTTGGTTTCGGTCACCACCTTCGAAAAGAGGTAATTGATGTGTTTTTCCTTGAAATTCCCAATGAAGGTCACCTACATAATAGTAGGTTTTTTCCTTTCCAGAAGAGGTAGAAAATACAAAGGGCTGTTTTTTCTTTCCGGAAAAAGTGGCCAGTACACAAGCTTCAGGTTGGTAGGGAAAAAAAGAAACGCCTGAAAAAGTGGATTTTTCTGAGGCAGGAAGTGGACTTTGATCTCCTAGATAAAAGAGGGCAAGTTCCTTTTGCCATTGGATGGTGGCGGCAGAATCACACTGTCCCCAAGTCACTAGGGTAAAAGATAAACTCAAAAAGAAAAAGTAGATTTTCACAATAATCCAAGTTCGAGTTGTGCCTCCTCGCTCATCATGTCCTTGTCCCAAGCGGGTTCAAAAGTGATGCGAACCACCACTTTATCAATACCTTCCAGCGTTTTCACTTTGTTTTCAATTTCTACTGGAATTTCTTCTGCAGAAGGGCAATTGGCCGAAGTCAAGGTCATTAAAATGTGAATTTCACCGGGTGCGGGTTGGTGAATGTCATAAATCAAGCCCAATTCATATACATCCACCGGAATTTCGGGATCATAGACGGTCTTGATTTTCTCAATGACGAGTTGTTCTAAATCCTTGTCCATCGTTTTTGGCTTTAAGAGGCTATACGTTGCGCTTCTTGCTGGATGCGTTTCAGCATGGCGGTGAGCCCGTTGCTTCGGGTGGGAGAAAGGTGCTCTCTTAGCCCAATCTTATCAATAAATTCAGGATGTGAAGCTGCTTTAGCGACCCATGCTGCGGGTTGGCCGGAATACACGCGCACCAACATCGCGACCACTCCTTTTGCAATAAGCGCATCGGCATCGGCCTGAATACGGAGAAGGCCGCCCTCGTCAAAGGCTTTGACCCAAACACGAGATTGGCAACCATGAATAAGAAAAACATCTGTCTTCCAGTTAGGATCCATGGGTGGCAATTCATTTCCAAGAGAAATGATATGGTCATATTTGTCCATCCAATCCTCAAAAAGGGAAAATTCTTCTACCAATTCCTGTTCTATGGGGCTCATGGTTTCCATTAACTCAACATTCGTGTAGCACGTTTGAGTGCGTGTACAAAGATATCAATATCCTCTTGGTTGTTGTAAAATGCAAAGGAAGCCCTGGCGGTTCCTGGAATATTAAAATAATCCATCAAGGGTTGGGTGCAATGGTGGCCCGTTCTCACAGCAACGCCTTGCTGATCAAGTAAAACACCAAGGTCGTAAGGATGTGCATCTCCTACCAAAAAGGAAATTACCGCTGCCTTTTTAGGGGCTGTTCCGAAAATGCGCAGATTTGGAATTTCTGCTATAAGTTGCGCGGTTGCATGGGCGAGTAAGGTTTGTTCTCTGGCCTCGATATGCTCCATCCCAATCTTTTGGAGATAATCGATGGCAGCGCCAAACCCAATGACGCCCGCAATGTTAGGGGTGCCGGCTTCCAAGCGGAAGGGAAGTACATTATAGGTGGTTTTCTCGAAAGTCACCTTTTCAATCATGTCGCCTCCGCCATGAAAAGGCGGTAAAGCTTCCAAGGCCTCCCTTTTCCCCCAGAGCACACCGACCCCGGTAGGTCCGATGACTTTATGCGCGGAGAAAACCAGAAAATCACAATCTAAGGTTTCCACAGCCACCGGTTGGTGGGGGGCAGCTTGTGCTGCATCCAAGATGACCTGTGCCGGCGTTAATGCCCGGACTTTCGCGATACAATCTTGCACCGGTTGCACAGAGCCGAGGGTATTGGAGACCCAAGTCATGGATACCAGTTTGGTTTTTTCAGAAAGTTGAGCTTCAAAATGCGAGAGGTCGAGGGTGCCATCGGGTAAAATATTGGCTACTTTAAGCACAGCCCCGCTTCGTTCGCAGGCCATTTGCCATGGAACAATGTTGGAATGGTGCTCCATGCGGGTCAGCAGAATTTCATCACCCGGTTGGAGCGAAGCACCTAAGGTATAGCTGAGTAGATTCAGACCTTCCGTGGTACCCCGGGTAAAAATGACGGTATCAGGGTCTGATGCGCCGATAAAGGTGGCCACTTTCTTACGAACAAGTTCATACGCCTCGGTGCCTTCTTGACTTAAGGTGTGCACGCCTCGGTGAATATTGGCATAATAGCCAGCATATAAACCGGAAATAGCGTCCAATACGGCCTGAGGTTTTTGGGCAGAGGCCGCATTGTCCAAATACACCAAAGGCTTCTGACGAATCTTCCTTGACAAAATAGGAAAATCCGCCCTCACCTGTTCCCAGTTGATGGGTTGTTCAGGCATAGGTAGCTAATTTCTGATGAATGGCCTCCGTACAATGGTCAGCAAAACTACTTTCTGGCAGTTGGGAAGTAAATGCATCGCAAAAGGAGGCAAGTAATAGTTTTCGAGCGGTTCGATAAGAAATTCCGCGTGCCCGTAAATAGAATAAGGCCTCTTCATCTAACTGCCCGGTGGTTGCACCATGGCTGCATTTCACGTCATCCGCATAAATCTCCAATTGCGGCTTTGTGTAGATTTTGGCGGATTCATCCAAAAGCATGCCTTGGTGGTGTTGGTAGGCATTGGTTTTCTGCGCCCCACGCGCCACAAGGATTTTACCTGAAAAAACAGATTGTCCGGAAGCACCAGCCAACGATTTAAAGGTTTGGTTGGATTGGGTATGCAAAGCATCGTGCACCATTTCGACCCTTGCATCCATGTACTGGTTTTCGCCGGGCATGTGCAGGCCATTAAGGGTGATTTCAGCTTGTTCCCCCAAAATTTCACAATGGTAATTGGAGCGTAAAAATTTTCCTTCTAAAGCGGCGGTGTGCACCGTAAGTTTAGCATGGGCTTGTACCGAAGCATTAAGGCTTGACACCACGGCTGCTTGGGTGCCACTTTCTTCGAGACGAATAATCTCCAACGCACTGCTCTTTTCCAAGGCGATAGACCACAGTTGATTGGTAAAACCATGTGCCACGCCATCGACTGAAGTTCTGGAAAAATGGATTTGGGCTTTTGCATTTTCACCCAGCCATACCACAATTCTGGCATTATGAAAATCTTCGGGAGCGGATTCGGCTACATCACGAATAACCAAAGGCACATCGAGCTGTACATGGTCCTCAATAACAATAACCACACCACCTTGTGCTGCGGCGAGATTGAGCAAAGTGAGCCCATCTTTGGTGTCGTGGGTCATGGAAGGCAGGCGCTCGGCTACATATTGGAGTCCCTGAGCCAAAGGCATAACGGAAACGCCTTTAGGAAAAAGCGTAGCCACGGAAGGTTGCACCCAACATCCATCTTGTAATAAGATATGGGTTCCTGACTCGCCCGGCACTTCGGTAGAGAAACCTTGAAAATCCTCTTCATCAAAGGGTTGAAAAGGAAAATGCTCCAGTACATCGGGTAGTTTGGCATAGCGCCAATCTTCATGCCGAATATCCGGTATACCTGTTGCTTTAAACTGTTCCCAAATGGCTTGATGTTGCGGTGTTTTGGGCACCACGGCCTCAAACAATTCGGCCACTCGCCCTGTCGCGTTCAGGTTTTTCATACGTTTGCCTCCTCTGCCTGACGAATCCAGTCGTACCCTTTTTCTTCCAATTCCAGGGCCAGTTCTTTGGTTCCGGATTTTACAATTTTCCCTTGGTACAAGACATGCACAAAATCGGGAACGATATAATCCAAAAGACGTTGGTAGTGGGTAATCACCACAAACGCATTGTTGGCATTTCTCAAGGTATTCACACCATCGGCTACAATGCGCAGGGCGTCAATATCTAATCCCGAATCCGTTTCATCCAAAATGGCAAGGGTGGGCTCAAGAATGGCCATTTGAAAAACTTCATTTTTCTTTTTTTCACCACCGGAAAAGCCTTCGTTTACGGCACGTCCGGCTAGTTTGGCATCCAAGTGAACCAATTGCTGTTTTTCCTTAATAAAGGCCAGCATTTCTTTGGCAGAAAAAGGTGCTAACCCTCTGGCTTCTCGGACTTCCTGAATAGAAGCTTTTAAAAAGTTCATCATGGAAACCCCGGGGATTTCCACTGGGTATTGAAAAGCGAGAAAAAGTCCTGCTGCGGCTCTTTCTTCCGGCTCCATGTCTAATAAATCTTTTCCCTGAAATTGGACGGATCCATGGGTGATGTCATATCCCTCTTTGCCGGCCAAAATGGAGGCTAAAGTAGATTTACCCGCACCATTGGGTCCCATGATGGCATGTACTTCTCCGGGCTTTACATTCAGGTTAAGGCCTTTCAGGATTTCTTTATCCTCTACGGAGGCTTTTAAATCTTTAATTTCCAGTATCATTCGTTCCTCTTAGCGTTCAATGGTTTTCATTTATCCTACAGATCCCTCAAGTGAGATTTCCAGTAATTTTTGGGCCTCTACGGCAAATTCCATGGGAAGTTGGTTCAGTACTTCTTTACAATACCCATTGACAATGAGCGCAATGGCTTTTTCCTGTGGAATACCTCTTTGACGGCAGTAAAAAAGTTGGTCTTCGGAGATTTTAGAGGTGGTGGCCTCATGCTCTACTACGGCAGTGGGATGATCCGTTTCAATGTAGGGATAGGTATGTGCACCACATTGATCGCCAATAAGTAAAGAATCGCATTGGCTAAAGTTTCTGGCATCTTTGGCCGTTTTCGCCATTTTTACCAATCCCCTGTAGGCATTGTTACTTTTTCCCGCGGAAATCCCTTTGCTCACAATGGTGGAGCGAGTCGATTTTCCCAAATGAATCATTTTGGTTCCGGTATCGGCTTGCTGGTGGTTACCTGTAACGGCTACGGAATAAAATTCACCAATGGAGTAGTCTCCTTTCAAAATAACCGAAGGATATTTCCATGTGATGGCGGAGCCTGTTTCTACCTGAGTCCAGGATATTTTGGCATGCGCACCGGAGCAGATGCCCCGCTTGGTCACGAAATTATAAATCCCACCCTTCCCTTCTTTATCTCCGGGATACCAGTTTTGTACCGTAGAATACTTAATCTCTGCTTTCTCCAGTGCTATCAATTCTACCACTGCCGCATGCAGTTGATTTTCGTCCCGCATTGGAGCGGTACAACCTTCAAGATAACTCACATAGGCACCTTCATCAGCAATAATAAGGGTACGTTCAAACTGTCCAGTATTGATGGCATTAATGCGGAAATACGTGGACAATTCCATGGGGCAGCGAACCCCTTTAGGAATATACACAAAAGAGCCATCGGAAAATACGGCAGCATTGAGTGCCGCGTAAAAATTGTCCTTGTAAGGCACCACGGAACCTAAATATTTTTTCACCAATTCAGGATGTTCCTGAATGGCTTCACTCATAGAACAAAAGATAACTCCGCGCTCGGCCAATTGCTCTCTAAAAGTAGTTTTCACCGAAACTGAATCCATCACCGCGTCCACCGCCACGCCGGCAAGGACTTTTTGTTCTTCTAAAGAAATCCCAAGTCTTTTGAAGGTATCCAATAATTCCGGATCCACTTCATCTAGGCTTTCGTATTTGGGTTTGGTTCTTGGGGCGGCATAATAGATAATCGACTGAAAGTCGATGGGTGGATAATGCACATGAGCCCACTGCGGGTCTTCCATGGTTTTCCAATAGGCGAAGGCCCGAAGTCGGTAGTCCAACATCCAATCCGGCTCATTTTTTTTGGCCGAAATAAACCTAACGATATCCTCGTTTAATCCGGGAGGCGCCGTGTCGGTTTCAATATCGGTAGACCAGCCAAACTGATAATCGGCGTTGGTTACTTTGGCTAATAAATCATCTTGATTTTCCGGCATGACAGCGGGGTTAACGGGTTATACGGAAAAACTTTCACCACACCCACAGGTACGGCTGGCGTTGGGATTTTGAAAAGCAAAGC
>CAZRHR010000040.1:0-25469 GCA_964599915.1 uncultured Candidatus Competibacteraceae bacterium
TTGAACGGAATCTGTTTCTTTGGAAATGCGAACGAAGAAGGTTCCGATAATAGAGAATACCAAACCTAATCCTGCAATAACCATGGGTAAAAGGATGGGGGCAATGCCATTGAAGTTATCAAGGGATACAATCTCACGGCCCAAAACCATGGTGGCAAGGATGGTGGCCACATAAGATCCGAAAAGGTCAGCACCCATTCCGGCTACATCACCCACGTTATCGCCAACATTATCAGCAATGGTAGCAGGGTTCCGAACATCATCCTCGGGAATTCCAGCCTCCACTTTACCAACCAAGTCAGCACCCACATCGGCCGCTTTGGTGTAAATACCGCCACCTACACGGGCAAAAAGTGCAATCGATTCTGCACCAAGGGAAAAACCAGCCAAAACTTCAAGAGCCGTTTCCATAGAGGCGCCATTTACATCTCCGCCTTGGGTAACTACATACATTTGGTAAAAGACAATAAAGAGGGAGCCAAGACCTAAAACCGCCAAGCCAGCTACACCTAATCCCATGACCGTACCTCCTGTAAAAGACACTTTTAAAGCACGTGCCAATGAAGTACGGGCCGCTTGGGTTGTTCTAACATTGGCGGCAGTAGCGACTTTCATACCAATATATCCTGCAAGGGCTGAAAAAACAGCACCGATGAGAAAAGCAATGGCAATAACTGGGGATGAGGTCTCTACCAATGTCCCGGACCAAGCCAACAATAGTGCGGCAATAACAGCGAAATAAGAAAGGATTTTCCATTCAGCACGTAAAAACGCCAAGGCCCCTTTCGCGATATAACCAGCCAATTCCTGCATATTGGCATCGCCAGCGTCCTGCTTATTGACCCATGCGTATTTTACCGCCATTACGAGCAGTCCAATAAGGCCAAAGACAGGGATAGAATAAATTACGAGATCATTCATTTTTAAATATTTACAAAATTAATTTTCGTAAAAAGATGTTTAGGGCCTGCAAAAGTAATGTATCAGCAGAAAAAATCATAGCATTTTATGCATAGAACAGGGATTAATTCCTTGTATCCCAAATCAAGTGGGTAAGATTCTGGAAAAAGTGAGACGAAAGAATCCATTCTTGATATGAACACGCCTTCATTGTAGGACTGTGGGTCTGTGTATATTTGCGCTATGAGACACGAAGCTATTTTATTCGACCTGGGAGGAATCTTGGTAGACATTGATTATCTGGCTCCAGGGAAAAAGTTTGATGAGTTAGGTATACAAGGTGTATCACACATCTTCTTTGAAGGGGGAGAAAATGGTATTTTCTACAAGTACGAGCGGGGAGAAGTAAGCACAGAGGCATTTTTTGACGCGTTAAGACCCTTTGGTAAACCGGGAATCACCAATGAAGAAATGAAAGAGGCCTGGAATTCCATTTTGGTGGGTTTCCCCGCCCATCGAGTGGCTATGCTCCAAGAACTTCGGAAAAAATACCGCTTATTTTTACTGAGCAACATCAACGACCTTCATTTAGAGGCGTTTCGGGCCATGACGCATGTACATTTTCCTGATTTAGATTTCGATGGATTGTTTGAAAAAGTCTACTATTCTAACCTTTTGGGAAAAAGAAAACCGGAAGAAGCGGCATTTCGCAGTGTACTGGAAAATCACCAACTAGACCCTAAAAAGCTTTTGTATATTGACGATAGTACGCAACATATTGCGGCTGCTACACAATTGGGCATTGATGCAAAATGGCTAAAGGCGCCTGAAGAGGAAATCGCGGAAAAAATTGTTGAATGGTTGGTAGAATAACAAGCGCAAGCCATTCGAGTAGGTTTCAATAAAAAAGGGTCTGACGGTTCAGACCCTTTTTTATTGAAAATCAAAAGTAACAAAGGCTAAAGGAAAGATTATTTCAAAGCTTTTGGTAAGCCTCACGGATGCGTTCGGCTATTTGCCTAAACTGTCCATCGGTCATGCCAATTCGGGGCTGATTAAAATTCAGCTCTTCCTCATCATTAATTGGAATAAGATGGATATGCGCATGGGGCACTTCAAAACCTGCGACCACCATGCCCATTCTAGCTTTACCAGAAACCTGATGAATCGCTTTTCCAACTTTTTGAGCGAAAACCATCAAGCCAGCTGCCACGTCGGGCTGCACATCTAGAATATGATCCACCTCTACTTTAGGAATAACCAAGGTATGTCCCTCAGCCAGAGGGGAAATGTCTAAAAAGGCCATAAAATCGTCCGTAGAAGCAATCTCATGACAAGGAATTTCACCAGAAACAATGCGGGAGAAAATGGAAGCCATCGGTTATAGGGTTATATCTAATACTTGAAATTTTTGAAGGCCGCCAGGCGTTTGCACATCCACCATGTCGCCAACTTTTTTCCCTAGTAAAGCTTTCCCTATGGGTGAGTCAGAGGAAATGCGAAACTCTTTTAGGTTAGCTTCTTTTTCGGAGACAATCTGCCACTGCATCTCCATGTTATTTTTTAAATTCTTGATTTTCACTTTAGACAGTAAAAAAACCTGTGAAGTATCCACCTGGTCGGCATGTAATACGCGTGCACTACGGAGAATATCCTGAAGTTTTGAAATCTTAAGTTCAAGAAGACCTTGGGCCTCTTTGGCCGCGTCATACTCCGCATTTTCAGATAAGTCTCCTTTATCTCTGGCTTCAGCAATTTGCGCAGAAATCTTAGGGCGCTCAATGGTAGTCAATTGCTCAATTTCTTTCTTGAGATTGTCATACCCTTCCTGGGTAAGATAGGTAATCTTGGACATGGTCACAGATTATTTGAGATGATGGTATATAAAAGAAAGAAGCCCGACGAATCGGACTTCTTAGTCAAATATAATAAATTTTTAAATCTTAGAGTTGCATCCGCAGTCCAAGGGTATGCACACCTTGGAAATTGTGGGTAGCGCGGAAAGAATAATCGAAACCAAATTTGGTGCGACCTTCTTTTTTGAGGGGTGCAAGAAAAGAAAATCCTGCGGATGGGCCTGTCAATGCATTGGTAAGCTCTGCTCCTACGCCTTCTCTTTCTCCGAAAATACCCGTTTCAAATGCATAGCCTCCACGAACCATTAACATATCCTTCCAGCTATACTCTAGACCAAGAAGAAACTGGTCTTTGGTAAAGGAATTGGTAGTAAAGTTAAAGGCGTAGGAGAGCTTATTGGCTTCATTGATGCGCTGGATATAACCTATCCCAATGTTCATAAGCGCTGGCAATTCAAACTCTGCAGAACGCTGCTGCTGGGCAATAGGAAATCCATTGATAGGAGAAATATTGGTTACAGACAAACCATCACCCGTCGCCATCATGCGAGGACCGATGTTTTTCAGCGTAATACCAAAATAAAGATTTTCTCTTCCTGGCGCTTTTTCTCCTTTGCCAATTTGGGTACGGTAAATAATACCGGCATCTATGGCAAAACCGGCAGCCGCCACGTTGGATACCGTTTGACTAATCAAACGGATGGTTACACCTCCATGGATACGATTGGAAAAGGATTTGGCATAAGAAATACCAAGGTTCAGGTTATCCACATTATAGGTAGCACCATTCCCTTCAGGTTGTTCTACGGACGTCACAGGAATGGAGCCAGAACCAAGTGACATCACGGAGAATCCAAGAACACCTCGCTCCTTACCTAGATTTTGCCCAAAGCCAAACGCATTGATACCAATGCCAGATCCGGCCAGCCAGCGGGTATGGGTAACCAGCAGTTCGGTTTTCTCGGTGAATGCCAATCCAGCCACATTTAAGAACTGAGCCTCCAAACCCCGGCCAAAAGCGGTATTGGCATTGGCCCAACCCGATCCACGACCAAAGGGATTAATCAATAAATCGGTGGAGCCGGCAGAGCCTGCGCGGTCTTCGTTGCCCGCATAAACCGCTGAGGCGGAAAGCAGGACTACCGTAAGAAGAGAGGTAAGGCCGGTAGATTTCATATGATGAAAAACGTTTTTCATGAGCTTGCTGTTTCTGCGGTGAGGCATCAGAAAGAATCTAAGTCAATAGGACGCATTACGCCGAACCATTTGATGATCCGCTCTCCTACACCTGGCACTTTCACATGGATAATGTAAAGACCAGATGAGATAGGAATGTTTCGGAAGTTCTTCAAATCCCAATCAATGGAAGTCCTGTCACTGGTTCCTTTTTCAAAACGGCGAATCAAGGTACCAGATAGGGTATAGATGGAGATTGTACAAACGTCTGGTAGGTTTACAATTTTCACCCGGTTGTCCACCTGATTTGTCTCGTAAGCGCTACTTGCGTAGTAAGGGTTAGGAACAACTTGTATTAAATCCAGAGCACTCTTAGCCACTTCATTGGAGCCAATGGTAGGCGCTAAGTTGTTAAGCGAGAAATAATACATGGGTTGGTTATTGTTTTGTGGTGCAGCACTCACATCTCTGGAAGTATAACCAGTAGCATAACTACGAGTGACACGCAACTGAATACGCACCTCATCTTCCAGCCAGTTCAATCCTTGTACATGGAAAGGAATACCGGCCCAAGCACAGTTTCTCCATAAATTCCTACGGGTGGAGCTACTCAATACAGAGCGTGGTGTTCCATCTGGATTAAGCAAATACTGTAGGAAAGATTGGCCATCATCATAATTGAAGAATTGGTTAGTGGTACCGGCTCCCCAATTATTTGAACCAAATACGTAGAGGTAGTGCTTACCAGCCAGCAACCAGTCCCCAAAATTGGATACAGCACCGCTGAATGTGCTCAGGTTTACAGGCGAAGGATTGAATAACATATCACGGCCATTGTTACCGGTCAAATAGCTATCCTCACCAAAGCCAATGTTAAGGCGCTCGCCAGTTTCCACGTCAATGGCATATCCGGGGAACCAACCATAACCCCATCCGGAAACGAAGTTTGGAGCATTAGGATCCGTCGATGCGCCACTACCCGGTGCAGCAGGAAGACCATTTTTATCTACAGAAGGACTATGTCTCAATGCCAATTTTTGTGGGCGGTTGGTCAGTGCTGGATCAGCATAGGCCAAATTAGTGAAGTCTTGGGTTTCGAAAACTGGAACCCGTGACCACTTCGACTTATCGGGTGTAATAACAATGTCGATTGAACCAATGGCACCACGAAGGTCGGCCAAGGCTGTGACACGGCCATCCGCTGCAACAATGTCAGATACACCAAGTTGATGGGCGGGAAGCTGAGTAGTAGAACCTGGCTCAGACACATAAGTAGAAGTAGAGCTGGTCAAGAAGTAGGGCACAATGCCACCTCCACCGAAGAAGGAAATGTTTCTTTCAAAAGAGGCATCGGGATCTGCATACACCTTCTCATCAACTCCATTTCCGGTTGCCTGGAAATAGTTTGAATTAAAAGCAGCATCATCTGGATTGACTGAAGTACCCGAGCGAACCCAGTTCAATGGCACAGATTGATTTAAGTCAGGGAAGAAACCAAGCCATTGGCGGAAAGGATTCTTAAACTGAATCGCCGCTGAAATAAATCCGTTCTCATTCTCACGGAATGTGTTCAAAACACCTCCTGTGGTAGTGAAACTAGGTCCAAGATGAGAGACTTGACGCACCGCAATAGAAATACCAAGGAACGGGTCTGTATCAGGTATATTCCGACGGTCAAAGATAATCTGCTCGTAGCCATCTGCAATGGTCTTATCAGAAAGTGCAATGGTATCTAAGGTTCCATTGGCACCCACCTCAAATAAAATCCAACGTGCATTGCCGCTTAATACTGCAGAGTTAGGATTGTTAGCACCAGTAATTTTCAGGGCGTAATTTCCGGGACGCACACGAAGCGGGTCAATCACCTTAATATTTAATGGACCGGCATTCGGCTTATACACCAAGGTATCTGCACGATGGGTCGGGCTTGAAAGAATCGCATTTTCTGTGGCCTCAGTCAACTCAACAAAATTACCACCATTACCGCGGCCTTCGGCTCGTGTAATGGAAGGAGACGTACCATAAAGTGCATTCAATGCAGTTCCTCCTAGCTCCGGAGCAGGGATATGTGGAATTACAGAATAAACTTTAATGTTCCTGCGGCCAAGGAAGAAAGGCTCACGCTGTCCGTTTAACAAAGTAGGATCATTTGGATTGAAGAACTTGTAGTTGTTATATCCATAAGCCAATACCATGTAATGGTAGGTTTTATGGTTTACAAGTCGCTTGTCTCCCACCGCAAATTGGTCCTCCGTAATACGGAAAGAGTTAATGATACCCTCATTGGCACCATTCACCATCACCTTGGGAACGGAGAAACCTAACTCTTCGTCAAATTGGAAATTGACGAGACGTCCAATAGGGTTTCCATTGGCATCGAAATTCCTCACATCACATTGGGCTACCAAACGTGCTACAGAAGCTCCATCCGGACCATAAATATCGGATGCGGTTACGGTAGAAGATTTAAGTTGGTAAATCATATACCCTTCAAAACGAATCTGGCGATCAAAGAACACCGTATCGGTCTGGGTACCTAATTGAATGGTAGTCAAAATGGGGGTTGAAGGATTACTGAAGAATCCGTACTGTGTACCTACCGGATTATTGTTACTATCAAAAATAGGCAGAATGGTATCCGATGCATTTCCATTTACGGTCGGTTGGTTATATACGTAGATGGTATCACCATTCGACTTGAGACGAATACCGGCCCACATGGGGGTGAAAATCACGGTGTCCTTAGTTAAGGCACGTACATTCAACTCAAATTCAGGAATAAAGTAATTAAGTTCTTCGTACTCTTCAAGATAGTTGTTCGAAGTAGCTCTGTTGGTAAGATAAAAAATCAATTCACGATCCAGCTCTTGTACATTCAAATCTGGCGCATCTGGACCATTCAATACACGGAAACAGTTTTCGAATAAAGATTGGGCTTTTTGGTCAGCAGAAAGTACACGAATCACAGATTCATAAGGGTCTCCAGATGTTCCGCGTGCCCAAACTACACCAATGGTAATATCGTTTACATAACCGGGACGAAGGGTGAAGGGACCTGCAGATTGTACGAAACGGCGGTCACCCGGCGTATTCGGAGCTGCGCCTGTGTTTTGCTCTCTCCAGTCGAAGCCTGGTACTACACCACGCGTTCCCCAATGTAAAGGATCTGAATCGCCAGGGAACATAAAATCAGACACGATAGTAGTTGAACCATTGCCTGGCGCAGGATACCCATTTCCACCAAAAACCATGCGGCTGTTGTCTCTCCAAACCCCGCGAAGGAAGTTATAATATTCTGGAGCAACACCAGGGTCACCTGTTGGACCGCCACCATTTATATAATATACGAAACGACGCATGCCATAACGCTCGTTATCAGCAATCGTATCGTTAAAACCAAGACCATTGATACCGAAAGCACCACTGTGGCGGGTGGTATCGGTTAGGTTTGGAATATCAGAAGGATCAAAAGTAATGGCTACACCATTCGAGTCAAGATAAGGACCTTCGAAAAAGTCGATACCAATGGCTGGTGGGTTTTGGCCATAACCAAGTTGACCTGCAAAATTTTCGTCGAAAGCATCACCATTGTACATGAAGCCAAAACCACGCGCTACATCGCAACCGGTATAGTCATCATTAGCACCTCCAATATCCGCATCGGTGTTTACACCAAAATAGCAAGAAGCTAGCGTGGTGGTACCGCGGTTAATCAACTCATAGTTATAAAAGGTCATGTTGTTGATTTCATCATTGGTATTAAAACCGAAGCCTTGGGCACGAATTTCCATTCCAATGGGAAGTCCTTGGGATTCACCGTGGATGTTTCCTTTGTCATTGAACACCCACCATAAGGTAAAGTCTCCATAAAGGAAAGCCGAACGGTCTTTGGAACAATCTACATTGTTGTCCAAATCATAGAATGGATAATCACAATCTTCCCAACGGTATACGCCATCTCCATTTACATCGGCAAAAGGCGCAAGAATAGGCTGCATGTTCAAGTGCTGCCCATTGGATTGTGGAATGGGGTTTCCGGGCCATTTTTTAATAGATTCGGGCACTGTATATCCTTCGCAAGATGGATCATCAGGAGCAATACAATTACACAGACGGAACTGCTCCACTTGCGTGCGGGTAAGCGACCAAATTTGGTCGTACAAGTCACACGTCTCAGGATCAATTTCTGCTGTACCAAGCACATCCAATGGACCTGTAAAATAATCCACACCACTTGAGCGGTACCTTTGTGCCGCAACTTTTAGCGTTTGTGTATTTAGGTCACGACCACCAATCCAAAGCGTACCTACGAACAGGGAGTGTCTGCCAGAACCTTTAGGAACTTCATAACGCGCGTTGGCAATAAGGTCCCACCACATATCACCACCGGAGTGAATCAGAGCGCGGACGTTGTTTACGTTGAGCTCCGCTGAAGTAGATGGAGGAAGACAACCAGCGGCTACCGACTTATCGGGACCACCGGCAGGTTTACCGTCTGCATCCGGATTATGACGGTAGGCAAAGGTCGGCAACGCCGTAAGAAGTGCAAAGCCTGCCAATAACAAGGGTAACTTTTTCATATGGCTGCGGTATCTGCTGATCATGCTTTTCATACTACATTAGAAGGAGAGGATGGCACCAAAACGAATTCTGCGGGGAAGGCTGAAATTCCGTGGATCGTTTACTTTCAAAGTATACATGTCGCGGAAAGCCAGCGGGTCAATTTGCCCCTGGATAAAGGGTTGGAACTGAGGAGCTGTCAGGTAACCATCATCATCTGGATTACCGGTCGCTGCATATACAGAAATGGTATTGGCAATATCAAATACGTTCAAAATCTGGAAGTAAAGATTCAAAGAAGAGGTGCGTGGTTTCTTTCCATCGCTGCCTTCTTTCTTCCAAGTAATGTTGATGTCTTTGTCCACCAATAAATCGATGTTGAATTCCCATGGAAGACGGGCACCATTGATAGAACCTAGCAATGAAGGCTGACCTCCATTGGCAATTTGTGTACCTGTAACGTTGCTTTGGCGGGTAAAAGGAACACCGGAACCACCGCGAAGGGTTGCACTGAAGCCAAGGTTTTCCAGTAACCATCTCATTCCTTCAGAACCAATGTAGGTCTGATTTGCCTTATTACCGAAGTTAAATACAAAGAACCCGGTGAAAAGGTGACGACGGTCGTAATTGGTAGGTACAGTGGTACGCAAGTTGGGCTGACCTGAGTTCACAAGGTTAAGTGCAGAGGTATTGTCTGAACCCGTTCCATCTGCAAACTGTAAGGTATAAGAAGCCGTTAAAGTGATGTTGGATTTTGGGCGAAGTTGGTATTCAAAAGAAACCCCTTTTACCGTACCAAAGTCAATGTTATCCCAGGTTCCATAGGTTCTTGGGAAAGCTTCATTTACACGAACCAATGCGATCATGTCGCGCAATTCACGATAGAAGGCAGAAATGGTAAGGGCAGAACGCTTAGACTCACCCAATGCAGAGCGGAATCCAAGAGAAAAGTCTGTTGTGCGCTCAGGACGCAAGTTTGGATTGTTGAAGAACACACCGTTTGTGTTGTAAGAAGCGTTGTCCCAGAAGAAATAATCCAATGGGTTCAGACGAACCGCACCGGAAGGACGCTGGGTCAATACATCATAGTATGCGTTGAAGCCCACGTGCTGAGAAATGGGGAAAGAGAAGGAGATACGCGGCATCACGTTGACCTGTGGCGTGTAATCTACGAATGAACCGCTCGGGCTAAAGCCTTGAGATTGGACATTATCAGCAGGGTTAACCATCAAAGGCTGTACACGACCACTGGCTGTTCTTAGAAGCGCGGGGTCATTGATGACCTGACCAGAGGCATTGTACCAAATGTTTCCATTTCTGTAACCTAAAATCTCTGTCGGATTCTCACGGTCATTCACATAAACCACATAGTTGTCTTCAATGTTGGAAGGGTGGTTCACCGCATTTCCACCAAGATTGGCAACCTCGCCACGTGTGCGGGTTTGATATAAGGAGTATGGGTCGCGCAATACACTTTGGTTGGCATCAAAACGATCCACACGAACACCTACGTTAAAGATGATATCTTGGAAAGTGAATTTATCCGAAATGTATCCGGCCATATAAATGGGCTGGAAAGAACCGATGGGACGGGTAAAGTTGCCAAACTCATCACGGGCAGTAAAGAAATCATCAAAGGTGACATTGCCTCCTGTGCGATTTCCATACACATCATATCCGTAATAATTGACGACATTCCCTCCTTGGTTCAATAGTTCATCCGCACTAAACATGTTAATGCTGAAGAAACCCGGGTCATACTTGTCTACATCAACAAAATCCAATCCATCTACATCTAATCCTAGACGCTGACGAAGGTTCCAGTCGAAGAAGGACTGACCTACCCCGAACTTGTAACCGGTTTCAGCGGTACGGGTTTCATCTTCACGATAAAGGAAAGGATAGTTGATGGTATCCTGGAATACGCCATTTTGGTCGAATACCAATTGAGGATTGGCAGTATCGATGGTTCCAAGGTGGCGGTTGGTGTTGAGGAAAGCTAAACGCCAAAGACCTACTGGAGAAAGGCTGTAGAAGTTGTCGTTCCGTTGTTCAAATTCAAAACCAATACGGATGTCATGGTTCTTGATGTTAGCAGAACCCTGACCAACGACACGGAACTGGTTGTTGTCAGAAATCTGATAACTATTGAACTGTGTGCCCACACTATTCCATAGACCATACACACTGCGTGGGCCTTGGCCATTGAGAAGACCACCACCATTTTGAATGTTGGGGAATTCATCATAGACACCACGTGGGTCATCATAGAAAGTATAGTACTGAGAAGTAACGGCAGAAGAAAGCGGATTAAGGTTACCCGGAGTAAAGGCTACAAGGGTATCTTGGAACCCGGCAAACAACCAACCGGAAGTGTTGGACCTTGGGTCAAAACCAAAAGTGGGGTACACAGGACGACGGAACACCTCGAAGCGTCCCACGTGCCCATAGTCGAAGAAACGGTTTCCATGGTTCACGTCCTCCACCGTACTGCGGCCATTCAAATAATCTACTTGTAAACTTACAAGGGCATTACGAATGGTGCGGTCTTTGCGCGCTGTATCTTCTTTGAAACGGTGGGTAATTCTTCCCCATGCATTCCAGGTAAAGCCAGTAGAACGACCGTTATTTTCCCAGTTAAACAGAGAGTTATTGTATGTAGTTCCATCCCGTCCACCCACTTGACTGCTCATGGCCACATAGCCACCAGCAGATACGGTTGTATAAAAGGAAGGGGCATAGTCAAGTTTAGCTTGAGCGGTCAAACTTTGAGAAGCAACGTTTTGGCGTACTGGAATTCTTTCGAAATCAGAACGGCGCAGGTACTCTGCATTTAGACGGGTACCGCTACCGGTTTCGGCGAGGCGAATAGGCTCAAGGGTAATGCGGTCACGCACATCGTCACGCACCTTCCAGCTTCCCCCACGAACGGGGTTTGGATCAGCTGCATATACACCTTCAACAGAAGATAAGAAACCTAAAACAGGTATTTTTGCTTTGTTGGGAGAGGTAGGGTCGACCCTACGGGCCAAAGGACCACCGATAACACCAGAGAAAAGGGCATCACCCCAACGGTCTAGAAACTGAGAGGTACGACCTTCCACGCCGCCAAAAAATTTGTTGGAAATAGAACGGGTGGTAATCAATATGAGACCGCCAGTTGCATCTCCGAATTCAGCAGGTACACCACCAAGAATTACTTGAGTTTCTTGCAAGGCTTCACGAGGGAGGCTGGCAGACCCACCACGAATTTTTACCCCATCAATAAATACGGTGGCTCCGCTACGTGCACCCCGAATATTTCCCACTTCACCATCTCTGGAGAATACACCGGGAGCGAGGGTTGCAGCAGCAAAAGCGCCCCGACCGGGAACTTTCATGATGTCCTCACGTGTAAGGCTAAAGCCTTGAACGGTGTTATCCACTTCGATGAGTGGTTTTTGTTCCGTGAAATTAATTTCTACAAGCTCCCGTCCTTTAGATACCGTGAAGTCCGCAAAAGAGATACGGCCACCAGACTGTACCAGGACAGATTTCTTGGATTGACCAAACTCAATTGAGGATACTTGCACCTCGTAATTTCCCGCGGGAATCGCTTTAAAGAGGTAAATCCCATCAATATCCGTTTGGGTACCCCTGAACTGGATGCCGTCTTTTAACAAAATTACGTTTGCAAAAGGCACAGGCTCACCTGTATTGTCTTTCACAGTACCTCTTACGTCTCCGGTGGAACCCTGCCCGAATACCCAGCCGGGGAGCGTCAAAATTGCCACCATGAACCCTAGTAGATGCTTCATCATATCCGTTTGGATTTATATTTTGGGAGATGACCCCTGGTTTTTCGCCCCGTAAAAGTAATTAATTAAGGGGTTTTAACAAGAAGTTCATCAAAACTTCATTTATTTTTTATGTATGTGGGCGATTAAGTATTGCTTGCCAAATAATTGCGTTTCGAAATTCGTCCTGTAAAGGCGTCCTTGTTGAAAGATCTTTTGTTTGATAAGCTACATCTTCCGCCCCTTTTTTCACCTTTGGCGAAGTTTCCGAAGAGATGGCTTCTAAGCTTCCCGCCATGGCCATTTCTTCATCTTCTGTGGACGTCATGTCCGGCTCTCCCGACCATTTTTGATACGTTTCTAACAAGGCGCGTCGCGAGGCTTCATAACGCTTTTTGGCCTCTGCCGCCTCATATTCGCTTACACTTCTTTGGGGAAACGTATGCGTAGGGACGGACTTAGGCTTGGGCGGAACTTGCTTCTTACCCTTCTTGACCACCGTAGTGATTAGCCAAAAAGCACCCAAGATTAAATAGAGAATTATTTTTATGTCGTCCATGTGTAAATGTACCGTTATTTCAAATTTATTCACATTTCCAATGAATACAAATGACAAAAACACCCCCGTGTCGGTTCATTTTTTGTTGAAAAAAAACGCAGCCAGAAGAATTTATATCAATAGAATACAAGTAAAATATTGTTTATCTGAATTTTAATTACTGACACAAATTTAAATTTTTCTTAAAAAAACGAACTTTACACCACCTTCCTAAGGTCGATACCTTTTTCTTCTGATGTCTCTTTTCCACTGACGAAGATGCTTTTTCATTCGGCGTCTGGTTTTGGGATCTTGTATGTCTAAATGTCTCGTTTTTAATTTTTTAGAAGCTCTTTTCCTTTCTCTTTTTTCTTTTGGTGTAATGCTTGCCTCGGCATTTTCCTTCATTTTCCGTTCGTTCCTGCGCTCTACCCTTTTTGCCCGGCCAGTGGTTTTACGCATGGTTTTGGCATGTTGCAGAAAATCTGTCCTTTGTAGAGCTGTCAGTTTTTTCCTTGAACGTTTAGGTTTGGCATCTGCTTGTTGGTTTGTACCGAAACCAATTCTTTGGGCGGGAAGCTCCAAGCTCAGTATAAGGAGAAAAAAAAGCCAAAGGCAGATTCGAAACGCGCTCATGGCCTTTGAATTTCACCGTCCACGATAAACTTTCCGCCCCTTTTTACCCTGATTTTAGCTCCCTTTTCCAACACACAAGTGGCACCTTTCATTAGGTGAAGTGTTGCACCAGCGCCAATTCGAATGCTGGCCCTTTTTTTTAAGTGAAGTACAGCACCAGGTTTTATTTCAAAAAGGGTTGGTTCGGCTAAATCATAACTTCCATCCGCATTCCGAATTCCGGCAGGTGATACAGGACTGCTCCCCCGCTCCAACGAAAGGGTTCTCCCCGTTTCTAGGACCAAAGGTTTTTGCGCCACATTGGGGGATAACCGAAGTTGCCCGCACCACCGAACATGGTTACGAATGGTCCAATCTTGCCAATCGATTCGAACCAAAAGGCCTGAGTTTCCATCGGGTGCCAAACCTTCTTTTACCAACTGAATACGGAACCCGTTGAGGTTAATCTCTCGATTTTCAAAAGCGGCAGGCGGCCATGCAACGCGTTTGTTTTCAAAATCTGTAGCGAGGGTGTAAATGGGGACGGGCGAGGGGTTGGTACTCAGCGAAAACTCCGTTTGGCTATTGGAAAAAGAAAAAGCGTCGAGGTCGTCGCCGCCGGCCCAAAAGTTATAGACCAAGCTATCTCCTATCCATTCAGAAAGGCCGGCTTGTACTGTATCTCCATAATAAAGCCGCCCATCTTGGTTTTGATCCGCCACTTGCCAAAGGTCATGGTAACCGGTCATGGGATTCGGACGCGACCAGCTGCGCCGGATGGGCAAACTTGCATTTCCCCACTGGCAATGTCCATGCTTTGGTGGTTGAATTTGCTCATAATCGTAATATATGTCGAAGCGTCCTTCAGCTGAAATGGGAATCAAGAAGCCGGCGAGTCCGTTGGGCAAATCTTTTCTTGGGCTGTAAATGTCTGCATTTCCGCAGGTTTGGTCTTTACCAATCTGATAATAAGCAAAAAGGCCCGCCGGACCACATGGAGAGGCTGACGAAGTGCGCCTTGCACAGGCCAGATTGGAATCAATCCAGCAATCGGTGGGGGCTTCCATCCGCCGGTATTCCAACCATAGATATTGGTTTTTTACTTCAGGACGGGCCGACGCACCTAAATCTAATTGAATACGCACGGCATCTCCTGAGGGCAAAAAATCCCTGAGCCAGAGGTATGTGGTTCCATCTTCAAGTTTAGCTTTAAAGTCTGTAGGCATCGGATGACCTGATGAATCCAAGGCGCCAATGGACCATTCGCGGTCTTTGGGTTTCCAGTCCATCATCCAGCGATCCCAACCACAAGCAGAAAGCATCGGGGAAAAAAGTTGGGCGGTAGCACCATAATTTAATCCCATGGCCAAAGTGGTGTGCCAGCCTCTTCCTCCGGCGGTATGCCAGTGATTTCCACCAAAAATGCCATGCAAGTGTTCCGCCACGGTGGTATGAATGCCCTGCCCTCGGCCATAGCCATTGTTAAAGGATGAGATGTTATTGGTGCCCGCCCAATTGGCAAAAGGCTGTCCTTGGTAAGCGGTAACGCCAAAACCTGCATTGGGATTGGTTTGCCAACCATGCAAATAGCGGTTGTTCTTCCAAACCACATAAACAAGGTCTGCTTTTCCGTCGGGCACTTTGAGGTTAGGCTTTCCAGAAGAGGTCATGGTCCATTGGTCAAAAACGGTCCAGGGTAGCCCCGCGGGAGAAATGGACCGTTCAGGCTTTTTCATTTTCCGAAAAACGGCATCCACATTGTAGGTTCCGGCTGACATTTCCTGGCAAGAAACGGTTATTTTTTCCGGCCAGCTATCGCCCAAAATCACATACTGTCCAAAGCTTGCCTGCTGATAAAAGGCGGTGACGACCCCATGGGCGCGGTCTTGGGCAAATGCATCCACCAGATCATCTTTGCGTGGTGGTAATCCGATGGTAGGCCAATCATCTGCAAAGCCAGCATCAGAAAAACCTCCAGGACAATTTCCCAAACTATAATCGACCTCGGCAAAAACCACCAATACATATAAAGTGTCTCTGGTGGGCAAACTTACGCCATTGGAGATACACAAGGGTGCCTGCGCGAAGACAGAAGAAAAAAGACTCCAGAAAATAACCAGCCTGAACATCAAAGGCAAGATACGCTGTTTGGGTATTGGCACAAAGATTCCATCCGTGGAAATAAAGCAAAAATGGTGTGGAAGCCTTATCTTCGGGTATGAAAAGAATACTCATGGTCTTTGGCTGGCTCATGTTATTGGGCTGCACGGGGGTATTACCGCCCAATATTCCAAATGTGCCAGTGGATCAAACTATTTTTATTTTTGACGCACAATATGCTGCATTACAAGGAGTTGGTGGCTATGCCGAACTGCCAGGTGGGTCAAGAGGCATTATCGTATTCCGTGTGAGCATTGACCGCTTTAATGCGTACGAAATGCATTGCCCGTATGAAAGTAGCGGAACCTGCGGACGCGTAAGGCCAGATGATACAGGGTTATTTCTTGTAGACGATGATTGCGGGGGCGACGGTTGTGGCTCGCGTTTCAATATCATTGATGGCTCCGTGGTAAGCGGTCCGTCCTTTTACCCGTTGGTTCAATACCAAGTAGTCTTATCCGGGCAGGGTATCCTCAGGGTGTTCAATTGAGGAAAATGTGCTAGGAATCATTTTACCTAAAACACTGAAAGTAAAGGAATTCAAGAGAAACCTAACTTAGCTTATGACATTTCGGGGACGAGGGATAATTCTCCTGGGATGTCCTCAAGTATTTGCAGCAAAACTTGTGGGTTATCTTCCGTGACCAGCAGCATACGGTGTTGTTTAAAGTTGGCAACACCCCGAAAATAATTGCCATAATGCATCCGCATTTCTAATACGCCCAGTCGCTCGCCTTTCCAAGCAAGGCTTTGTTCCAAATGCCATTTGCAGGCATCCGCCCGTTCCTGAAGTGTGGGGCCGGGGATGTGTTCGCCCGTTTGGATAAAATGCTTCATTTGGCGGAAAACCCAAGGATTGCCAATGCTGGCACGACCAATCATAACACCATCAACACCGTATTTTTCTTTCCAAGCGACGGCTTTTTCGGGAGAATCGATGTCTCCATTCCCAAAAATTGGAATGCGCATTCGTTGGTTATTTTTCACCTCACCAATCAGGGTCCAGTCGGCTTCTCCTTTATACATTTGGACACGGGTGCGTCCGTGAATGGATAAGGCTTGCACCCCAACATCCTGAAGTCGCTCTGCCACTTCAACAATGTGCATGGAATCTGAGTCCCAACCCAATCTGGTTTTCACTGTAACCGGCTTATTGACCGCCTTTACCACCGCTTCGGTCAATCGGATCATCTTAGGAATATTTTTCAGGATTCCGGCGCCAGCGTCTTTACAGACGACTTTCTTCACGGGGCAGCCGAAATTAATATCTATGAGATCTGGTTGAGCCGCTTCACAAATGCGTGCGGCTTCCATCATAGGTTCAAGTTCCCCCCCGAAGATTTGAATCCCGATGGGACGTTCGTATTCAAAGATGTCAAGCTTTTTAATGCTTTTGGCCGCGTCCCGAATGAGTCCTTCCGAAGAGATAAACTCGGTAAACATGAGGTCCGCGCCAAACTTTTTGCAAAGCGCGCGAAAGGGGGGATCACTCACGTCCTCCATGGGCGCGAGCAGTAATGGAAAATCGGGAAGTTCAACGGGGCCTATGCGTACCATGCCGCAAAGATAAGGCAGAATTATTCTAGTTCTACCGTCTTTCTTGAAGCATAGTTGATGAGCAAAGCATTTACATTGCGTAGCTCTTCTTTGATGTCGGTGATGATACCGGTCGTAATTTCCTGATCGGCCTTTAAGGAGACGAACATTCTGTTCCTTACATCTTCGGGTTTTTGTGAAATTTGGTCAGAAACCCATGGACCCACGTCCTGAATGTTGGCAATGGCATCGTCTAATTGAACACGGGGTTCAGTACCATAAAGTTCAGGTTTGGTGGGCTTTCCAACATACACGCTAACCACGAGAGAACGGTCTTCTAGTTTTACGGCTTGGGTTGCCGCAGGTCTTTTCACTTCTACGCTGAGTGTCACTTCGCGCATGCGGGTAGCCACCATGAAGAAGAACAGCAACATAAACACGATGTCTGGCAATGAAGCCGTAGAGATAGGAGGTACACCCCGTTTTCCGCCTTTTCTAAATTTAGACATGGGTTATGTTATTTATTGGGTGATGCTTCAGAGATGGCCATAGGGATGGCTTTTTCCACTGCCCTTGCTCTTTTGGCAGCCTCTTCTTTGATTTCGTCGGTAGCGCCTTTGGTAGAGCGCATTTTCATTTCATCGTAGGTTTCACCGAATTTCTCTCGGGCTAAGTCGTTTCTCATTTGGTTAAAAGCCATGGTGAGTACGTCTTGGGTTTTTACATACATTTTATAAGAGGTGAGTCGGTCATTTTGGATAACGACTACGCCCTTAGACTTTCTGTAGGTAAAAAGGCCTTCAAAGCTTTCTGGTTCTTCTTTTTTGGCCGAGAGGTTTGGGTCATTGGTTGGATTTAATACAAACTCAACGACTCTGTCTTTGAGGATGCGAATATCACCATATTCACCATTGACCAATAATTGGTCGTTCCGGTTAATGAATACGAGCAGCACATTTCGTCGGGCTACATCTACCGGTTGTTGGTTTTCTGTTTTACGTGGTAGTTCGCGGCGAATTCCTTGTTCTTGGTCCATGGTGGTGGTCACCAGGAAGAAGATAAGGAGCAGGAAAGCGATATCCGCCATGGAACCCGAGTTAATTTCGGGCAATTCACGTTTTTTACCTCTGGCCATGTTCCTGCGGTTAATGGTTACTGAAAAATACGGCGAACTTCACCGATGATGATGGCCAAAAGTGCAAATCCACCAATAATTCCAAGAAGGATTAAAGATGCGTCTGCAAAGTTGAAGGCCCAATCGGGGACTGCGTTAATCATTTCTGCACTTTCTACAGAGCGGCCTGTCATGCGGAAATTTTCCCGCCCGGTGGACATGGCATAAGAAATGGCATACAACACCGCGCCGATAGCTACGGATGCGATGGGTAAGATCATTCTTTTGGGATTTTTAGCTCCATTCACGAAGATAAAAACCACGATGCTGCCCACTGCTACTAGGGTTGCTCCAATGACGGAAGTCATGAGAAAGCTAACCGCGGAGGAGAATTTTGCCGCCTCTTCGGTGGAAGAAACCAAACCTTGAAGGCGTAGAGACTTCCAGGTTTCCGTGTCGATACCGGAGGAAAGGGTAACCAAGGTGGCTATAATGCCAACCAAGGCGACCAATACCGCCAGTCCGGTGCTGATGTAGCGGATGTATTTTTGGTCCATGGTAAAGTCGTTAGTCCGAAGGAAACTTCGGGATTATTTTTTGGTATATCCGCCTTTAACGAGGATGTCGATAAACTCAACAGAAGCTTCTTCCATTTCATTAACCAATCCATCGATTTTGGACATGATGTAATTGTAGAAAATCTGAAGAATAATAGCTACAATAAGACCCCCTACGGTAGTCAAAAGAGCCACTTTAATACCAGATGCAACCACCGTTGGAGAGATGTCACCCGCCGCTTCAATTTGGTCGAAGGCGAAGATCATACCTACTACGGTACCAAGGAACCCGAGCATGGGGCCGAGTGAGATAAATAGACCTAGCCAAGGAAGGGCACGTTCCATTTTTCCCATTTCCACTCCGCCGTAAGAAACGACAGCTTTTTCAACGGTTTCAATGCCTTCATCTGCGCGATTCAATCCCTCATAGACGATACTTGCGATAGGTCCTGGGGTATTGCGACACAGCTCCTGAGCAGCAGCTACGCCACCAGACTTCAAGGTTGCTTCTACATTTTTAATGAACTTTTTGGTGTTGATGGTCGCCATGTTGAGGTAAATAATACGCTCAATAGAAACCGCTAAGCCTAAGATAAGACAAATGAGCAGAGGGGTCATCCACTCATAACCACCTTCAATAAATTTTTCTTTAAGCATTTCACGGAAGCTCACCTCCGATACGGGAGGGGCATCGGCAACAGGAGCTTCAGCAACAGCACCAGAGTCTGTAGCCGTGGCTTGTTCCATGGTTTGGGTGGTAGAATCTACCGTTTCCTGAGCAAAAGTAGCGCTCATTGGCGCGGCAAGCATCAGGAAAGACATCAGGCATGAGGCGATTAACTTTCTCATTGGGATTAGATTGTCTGTGAATACAGTTTCGAACAAATCAAATATACAACAGTTTTACATGTTGTGGCGGAGAGAGAGGGATTCGAACCCTCGATACCCTTTAGAGGTATACACGCGTTCCAGGCGTGCTCCTTAAACCACTCGGACATCTCTCCAAAATCCTAAGCAGTGTTACCCGCTTTGGAGGGTCGAAATTACAAAAAATCTTTTTCACACCAACTTTTCCTCCATTTCTCCACAACTTGCATGGGCAAGTGCTTTACGCAGGTCTTCCGGATTTGGAAAAATTGGGGCATACACCATGGCTTTGGTCAATGCAGATTCAAGCGTTAGATCTTTTCCATTAACCACGCCCAGGCGACTCATTTCCCTTCCTGTCTCATAATATCCGGGGATGACGGCACCTTGGCGACATTGTGTAATATTTAAAACGACCGTTCCTTGGGCATCCAAGGAGGACAACATTTGAAAGAACGCGGGATCCAAAGGACCATTGCCAGTTCCAAAGGTCTGAATAATCAATGTATGCAGGTCGTTCCTTTGCGCGACAAATTCCAAAGTTTGTCGGGAAATTCCAGGAAAAATGGGCAATACAAACACCCTCGGATCACATTGGGTGAAAAAACGAGGCGCCTTATGGCTTTGGCACGCGCGAATGGAGGCATGATTATAATGAATGGAGACACCTGCTTCTGCCAAGAGCGGATAATTCGGGCTCAAAAAGGCATTAAAATGGTGCGCACTAAATTTGAAACAACGGTTGGCACGATAGAGTTTGTACTCAAAATAAACAGCCACCTCAGGTACTACAGGCGCGCCATCCGGATGTTTGGCCGCTGCAATTTCTATGGCCGTTAACAAATTTTCCTTTCCATCGGTGCGAATTTTACCCATGGGTAGCTGACTTCCGGTAAAAATGATAGGCTTATTCAAGGGTTGTATCATGAAACTTAATGCCGAGGCAGAATAGGCCAAGGTATCCGTTCCATGTAAAATGACAAAGCCGTCGAATGAATCAAATCTTTGTTCAATGCATTGTACCAATTGAATCCAGTCTTCAGGCCGAATGTCTGAAGAGTCCTTCGGTTGAGGGAAGGGCTCCACCACCAAATCCACATCCAACCGCTGAAGTTCTGGAATATGTGCAGAAAGTTGGGCAAAATCCACCGGCCGAAGGGCGCCGGTTTCAGGGTCTTCCATGCTACCAATGGTCCCCCCAGTGTAAATAAGGAGTATCTGAGGCCGGGTCATGCTTGTGGGAGTCTTTTAAATAATCGCAACGCGTTTTGGGTGGTCTGTATGCGCAGTTTTTCCAAGGGCATTTGCCACAAATCTGCCAAACATTGAGCTGTTTCCAACATAAACGCAGGCTCATTTCTTTTTCCCCGATGAGGAACCGGAGGTAGATAAGGCGCATCTGTTTCTAAGACAATCTGACCGGGCGGCAACTGCTGAACCACGGATTTCAGTGAACTGTTTTTGTAGGTTAATACCCCGCCAATTCCCAAAAAATAGCCTTGCCCTATAATCCATTCGGCCTGTGCCAAGTCGCCTGTAAAACAATGAAATACAGCGCCATGTAAAGGCCTTAAGGTATGAGTAAACAGGGATATCAGTCGCTCTAAACTTTCTCTGGCATGCAATACAAGCGGCAAACCTAAGTCATTGGCTAGATCAACATGAGCCGCTAGACAAGCTTCTTGTTCCTTGATATAGGTTTTATCCCAATAAAAATCCAAGCCTGTTTCTCCTACCGCAATCCAAGGTAAATCGTTTTTCCTTGTAAGCAGCCTTTCCCAGACTTCTTTCCAATCTTCTTTAACTTCACACGGATGTAAGCCCAACATAGGGAAGCATTTATGGGGGTAAGATTCCGACAACTGCTTCATGCCCAATAGGGTTTCCTCATTTACATTTGGTATGCAAATATGACTTATGTCCGCAGCTCTTCCCCACATGTCCGAAAAATCGGGTAAAAATGCAGGGTCATAGAGGTGCGCATGTGTATCGATCCATCCCATGTTACAAACATACCAAAGGCAAGCGATTTGGGCTACATTTTTTAAAAATAGGGTAGTTGTTTACATCCAAAAAGGGCTTTGCTTGTTGTTTATGGTTCATGGACGCGATAAAAGATTGGTTCACCACCTTTGGCTGGACTCCACAACCCTTTCAAGAGGAAGCATGGAAAGCAGTGCTGAACGGCTCGCAAGGGCTGGTGAATGCCCCCACCGGCAGCGGAAAAACCTATAGTATTTTTCTTCCTGCCCTTTTACGCGCACAACAACTCTCTGCCAAAGAAAACATTGGGATTCGCATCATTTGGATTACTCCCATCCGGGCCTTGGCCAAAGAGATTGAACAATCTGCCGCGCGCGCGATGGCCCATTTTGCCCCGAATTGGTCTGTGGAAATTCGCACTGGAGATACTGGTGTTGCTGAACGCCAAAAGCAAAAGAAACGGCCACCTGAAGTGCTCATCACTACGCCTGAAAGTTTGCATTTGCTCCTTGCTTCGCCTGGATATTCTTCCTTGTTCGCGCATACTTGTTGCCTTGTTGCAGATGAATGGCATGAACTCATGGGCAGCAAGCGTGGTGTGCAAGTCCAACTGGCATGGTCTCGGCTAAAGCATATTTCTCCCCATTTAAGGCTATGGGGCATATCCGCCACAATTGGCAACCTGGAAGAAGCCCTTTGGGTCTTGTTGGGAAAACAAGAAGGACAAATTATTCGGGCCCAGACGAAGAAAGAGATTGAAGTTTATACGGTTCTGCCAGAAGAAGTCGATCGGTTTCCTTGGGGTGGTCATCTTGGAATTTCCCTTTTACCTAAAGTGGTTCCCATCTTGCTTCAATCTAAAAGTGCACTTATTTTTACCAATACCAGAGCCCAAGCAGAAATCTGGTACCAAAAGCTGCTGGAAGCTGCGCCAGATTTGGCGGGCATTATGGCCATGCACCATGGTTCGATTAGTAAGGAGATTCGCCATTGGGTAGAAGACGCGCTCTATCAAGGCAGTTTACAGGTGGTCGTTTGCACGGGGAGCTTGGACCTTGGGGTAGATTTTCGCCCGGTAGACACGGTCATACAGATTGGAAGCCCCAAAGGCGTCGGTCGTTTTTTACAACGGGCAGGACGCTCCGGCCACCAACCGGGCGCAACGGCCAAAATTTATTTTGTCCCAACCCATTCGCTTGAAATTATGGAAGGCGCAGCCCTTCGCCAAGCGATTGCCCAAAGCCACCTTGAGCCGCGTATGCCCTATGTGCGGAGTTTCGATGTATTGATTCAATATGTGTTGACGCTTTCGGTTTCAGAGGGTTTTCATCCAGAACGCACATTTAATGAAGTAAAGCAAACCTTCGCTTTTGAAAGTTTACAGGAAGAAGAGTGGGAAGAAATTGTGCAGTTTGTAGTGTCTGGTGGCCCCAGTTTAGCTTCTTACCCGGGTTTTCAAAAATTATTCAAAGACGGAGAAGTCTATCGTATACAAGGGAAAAGATTAGCCATGCTTCATCGGCTTTCTATAGGCACGATTACAAGCGATCAAATGCTATCGGTAAAAACGCTTTCTGGAAAACATGTAGGTTTTGTGGAGGAATGGTTTGCCTCTAAACTTAATCCTGGAGATCATTTTTGGCTGGCAGGTAAAAACCTCGCTTTTTCCCGAATCCATGAAATGACGGTTCAAGTGAGTTTTTCCAATAAAAAGTCTGGCCAAGTTCCGGCCTACATGGGTGGCCGCATGCCCTTATCGAATGCCTTGGGCACCATGGTGCGGCAAACCCTTGAGACATGGAAAACGCCAGAAAGTGAAGAGATGCATGCGTTATCAGCTCTTTTTTCCCTTCAACAAGAACGTTCCTTGGTACCCGAACCAAACCAACTATTAATCGAAACCTTAGTCAGTAAAGAGGGCTTTCACTGCTTCTTTTATCCCATTGAAGGACGCTTAGTGCATGAAGGACTAGCTGCACTTTTCGCGTATCGTATCAGTAAAATACGACCCATTAGCTTTTCCATATCTCTAAATGATTATGGCTTTGAATTGCTTAGCGACCAGCCCATTCCATTGGAAGAGGCACTTGAAGAAGGCCTACTTTCCGCCGAAAATCTATTGAACGATATTTATGCCAGTGTAAACATGGGCGAAATGGCCCGCCGAAGGTTTAGAGACATTGCGAGGGTGGCAGGGCTAGTTTTTATAGGGTACCCAGGCAAACCGAAGAAAGACCGTCATTTACAGGCAAATTCTGCTTTATTCTTTGATGTGTTTATGGAGTCGGAACCAAATCATATCCTACTTAGACAGGCCTTTGAGGAAGTGTATGATTTTCAGCTGGAGCAAGGTCGAATGCAAAATGCTTTGACTCAATTCAACAAAAAAGAGGTGGTGATTCAATCTTTAACCAAGGCAAGTCCTTTTGGGTTTCCTATTATGGTAGAAAGGATTCGCGAACGTTTTACGACTGAACAGTTGGAAGATCGGGTAAAAAAGATGTTGCGTCAACTAGAATAAAAGGACGCTATATGGTTTAGGAATACATAAGTCAGTGGTCTAACCACATGATAATATGTAAAATCCGAAAGTCTTACTTATAAGAAAACCTCAAAAATATACTGAAATTCATTCTTGTAAAGACAGAAACAGGTCATCGTTAGGTTGTTTTCAGGTCGCTATTGGGCTCATGGGTTTTCCCGAAATTCAATGACCGATAGGTAACGGATGTTGGTTCCGGCAGCCAATGAGGTTCCGGCCGGTAGCCACATAGGAAAAGCAAGGTGGTCAATACCTGAAATGGAAAAAGATATTTGACTGGTTGTAAATGGTGCCATTGCAGAGCTTTCTACCTTGGAAATATTTAGTGCATTTCCATTGACAACCATTTGAAAATGAGCCGTTGGTGTAGCTACCCCAGACCAACCGGCGGTGTTGACTTGTGCAGGAACTTGTGAAACGGCATTTTCCACTTTCCAAACATGTCCTACTGGCACTGTTTGAGGGGTGGACTCAATTAAAATAACCCTAGAATAAGAAAGTGTTTGGGAGGGTAAAATAGTTGAACAGGTGAGAAAAATGATAAGGAGGAAATATTTCATGGAATAAAAATACAGGATTTTGTGTAAAAGTATGGGATTCTTTGTGGGATTTACTCCTGGAAATGGGAGTGTTTTGGGATGAGGTAAAATGGGGGCGCATCCTCGCCGGGTGGGCTGGATGTGAGCAAAAAATTTGGAAGGTCGGGGGAAAGCACTCCTCCCGGGAAGCTGGCCTTTCGATCCATTAAACCTTCGATACCTTTTAAAAAAATTTGGTGGTTCAAAGCCGATTTATTTGCTTTTCCTCACCTTCAAGGTATCGTTCTTTTTTCTTTTGAAAAATGGAGCACGATAACCACCATACTCCGCCTCGGACCCACTATTCCCACCTTTGAAAGGTCGAAAAAACTAAACCTATCAAAGGCACCCCCGAGATTCCCAGTGTTAGACAATGTTGGACATGGCCTAAACCACCGCCTAACACCATCCGCTCAACAACATAAGAACCCTGAGCGTTCCCCGTCGCCCCCAATAAGGCAACGGAGCAGAAAAATAAGTCAATGTGTAGAACTACTTGGCTAATTTACAATATCCAATACCCCATTGTCAATAGGCTGAACTACTTTTTTTTAAAAAAATCACCTTTAGATGATTGCATCCTTGGTAATAAAAAAGGGGGCATTTGGCCCCCTTTTATGTCACATTTGGTTTGGACTCCCTTAACGGGTAATGATCATCTTGCTTTGATACACTCCTTCCTCGGTGGTCAATACCAACAAGTAGGTTCCA
>CAZRHR010000041.1:0-25404 GCA_964599915.1 uncultured Candidatus Competibacteraceae bacterium
GGTCCATAAACCGGCAGAAGAGGACAGGTAATGGAATTCTCCAATGGTTATAATGCCTGTGCTTTCTCTAAAAGGCACGTGAGACCGCCATTCACCCGTGCCGACCCATTCTTGGGCCGTCAAGGAGGAGCAGCCGCATATCACCAGGACGACCAGGTAAAAAAGGCTTTTTGCGGATTTGTGCATGGGGTTATTTTTTTGTTTTTTCATTCTTGGGCGAAAGCGTGGCATGGGATTCAAGTGCGTGGGCGATGTCTTTGACCAAAGCGGGCCCATGAAATACGAGTCCCGAATAGATTTGCAGCAAATCTGCTCCGGCGGCGCGCATGGCCAAGGCCTGTTCGACCGACATTATACCTCCTACGCCAATAAGGGGAAAAGCCGGCCCAACAAAGGTTCTGGTTTTGGCCACTTTTTCGCAAGCCATGTCGAATAAAGGGCGGCCACTTAAACCTCCCTGGCCTATGTTTTCCACTGTTTTGATCGGGGTGCGAAGTCCTGCACGGGACAGGGTGGTATTGGTGGCGATGATGCCCGAAGCGCCGCCTTCTACCAATCCTTTGCACAATTCTTCATGCTGGGCATCTTCCATGTCAGGGGCAATTTTTACGAAAACAGGCCGGTTGACCCATCCTTTTTCCTTCTGAAAATCCAGCAATCCTTTGATGAGTGCATACGCCGAAGCGGGGTCTTGCAAATCTCTCAACCCTGGTGTGTTGGGGCTACTTAGGTTGATGGTGTAATAATCTACCTGACCTTCCAGGGCTTCCATGCCTTGTCGGTAATCGTTCAGGGCTTCATGGAGTGGCGTTTCTTTTTGTTTTCCAAGGTTTCCGCCCAACACAAAACCGGGAACCCTGGGTTGACTCGCCAATTGCTTGGCCATGGCGGAGGCGCCGGCATTGTTAAATCCCATCCGATTAATCAGGGCGGTATCTTTTGGAAGCCGAAACAAACGGGGGCGAGGATTTCCGGGTTGGGGTTTCGGGGTGACCGTTCCCAATTCGGCAAAACCAAAACCCAAATGGGCCCAGCCATATCCAATGTCCCCATTTTTGTCCATGCCTGCGGCCAGACCGATGCGGTTATGAAAGGTTAAGCCTGCCAAATGAACAGGGGCTTGCTGAACCAAGGCTTGCGCGACTTTTTGTCCATAACCCCAACGAATGGCCAACGCCAATGCCTCCAACGTGGAGGTATGGGCCGTTTCTGCCGGCATTTGAAAGGCCAGTGCCTTAAATAGCCGGAAATAACTCATAATACTTCGTTCACCAAATAGAGGAGTCCCAAAATCAAGGCAATGACCAAGAGTATGGAGGCGGCAAGGTAAAAAATCCACCATAATCCTCCGAACCCAATTAAAGCATCTAGGATGCCTGCCACCAAGCCTAAAATGATGGCAATAACGGCTAAAATAATGATGAGGCGCAATTGAGGATCCAAGCCTTGTTGGCTGGCTTTTTGCTGGATGCGCTCGATTTTTCTACGCATGGTTTTTTTAACCCAAACGGGGGCTTGTAAGGCTTCGAGATGGTCACTGAGTACATCTGGTGCACTTGTTCCTAGGGAAGAATGCATGGACAAGACGGCATGCGTTTGGGGCGTTTCTTCCACTTCAGCCGGGCTTTCCTCCATAACTGCTGCGGTGGCTTGAACTGCTGGTTCCGGTTTTACGAGGTCCGTTGGTGTCTGTGGCGCAATTTTAGGTTCGGTGGCCGTCTCTGCTTTGGCCACCCGACCATTCATGGGATTGGCATACTTTCCTATGGGATAACCACAGCCTACACTCAATCCAATCACGATAACAAGGGTTCCAAAGAAAGCATTCCAGTTTTTCATATCCGTTATTTAGGACAAATATACGCCGTTATGAGGGTTTAAGGTTTACCAAAAGGTTTCTTTAATCTATGATGGTCATTTTTTGACGATACTGGGCACCTTGGGGAAATTGACATTCCATGACATATACACCAGGTAAAAGGGTAGGGACAACCCACGGATTTTCAGAGGATATGGCTTGAAGTCTGCCTTGTAAATCGTACCATTTTACTTGAACGTCCACAGGAACATCTTGTCCGGGGAAAAGTAAACTGCCGGATGAGGCAGGGTTGGGATACACCCTAAAGTTTTTCGCCGCAGGCTGGCTTTCAGTTCCCAAAGCCATGTTGCGCATGGCAAAACTATAGTCTCCGGCCAAAATGCTGTCCAACCTGAAATTGCCAAATTTATCGAGCATGCCGCCCATCAATTTGGTGTAATAGGGATATTCGGTCCAATGCACGCCGGCATGGGGACGCCATAAAAGCATGAGGCTATCTTCCCGATCCGGAATGAGTAAATGGTCTAAATGGCTGTCGTTGCCCGTGGTTCTTCCATTATAATTTAGCAAGGCGGTGCCTTTCCATGAACCGGCTTCGGCCATTTGTACGGTCCACCAGCGCTGCGGACTCACTTGGTTTCCGGCAGGATCCCAATCGGCCGGCGTCCAATGATGGGTGATGCGCAGCCATAAAGAATCTGAAAGCTGGTTTATAGTTAGGTTGAAGTAGGGATAGGTAAAATTCAGATTACCAGTTTGTTTTACGGTAAATGAAAGAGCTGATGTGGCATCGCTCAATCCTTCATCTGCATTCACAATCACTTGTACCGGTGCTGCACTTACGGGCAATTCTACAACGGAATATAGGCCTTGAATCATGACTTTATGCTGGGTCACTTTCCACTGCGCGTCCAACAAGCCTAAGGTTAAAGGCATGGGGCCGGTGAATCCGCTTCTTCCGGAGGTGCGCTGTCGCAAATAGATTTTGCATAAGCCATTTTCGGTTTTAAAACTATCCAACGCTACATGCGGCCAGCCTTCTTTAAAAATCCAATCGTTGAAAAAGTCTTGTAAGGGGGCTTGGGTGATGGCGGCCAGGGTGTCGCGATACGTTTGGGCATCCCAATCATGAAAGCGGTTGCGGTGCAGGGCTTCTTTGTTTCCGGCAAAAAACAAGCTGTCGCCCAAATAAGTGCGTAAGGTATGCAGCAGGTCTGCGCCTTTGGAATAGCTGTGATAACCGTAGGTATGGGCTTGTGGCACGCCGGACAACGGCCAGTGCCCCCCATCTTCGATATGCGCCAGACGTAAATTGTTCTTATGCGTGCTGCGATAAAGGTTGATGTATTGGTTACGACTGTAAAAGAATTCATTGAAAATCCATTCGCAATACACTGCCCAGCCTTCATTGAGCCACATGTCTTCAGCCGTGCGGCAGGTCGCCAGGTTGCCCCACCAACTATGCGCCAATTCATGAATCAATACATCTTCGGCGCCCAAACTTCCATTGGCCAAGACCCGTGGATAAGCAATGTTGGTGGCGTGTTCCATGGCGCCGGCTGTGACCGGCAGCAAAACATAACCCACCCGGTCCCAGGCATACGCACCAAATATTTGTTCAAAAATCTGAAAACCGGCTGCCAAGTTCACCGCAGAAAGCTTGAAATTGGTTGTATCGGCAGGTCTGGCGGCCAATTCGATGGGTATCGTTTGTCCATTGATGGATTGGACCGCCGATTGTACCAAGGCGTAATCCGTAACGGCTACCGACATCAGGTACGGTGGAATGGGTTGATTCAGCTGGTAATGATATTGCAATAAACCGCCCGGTAAGGACGTGGTGCCCGTCCATACGCCTCCGGCAAATGCGCGGTGTTGGGGCTGGGTAATGATGTCTGTGGTGTAGGTGGAACGGGTTTGAAAATTATCCAAACAGGGATACCAAGTTTTGGCAAAATTATGCGGCACCTCTTGAAGCGACACGCCGATGTTATAGGCATACCCTTGTAAAAAGTAAAAGCCTCCAAAGGCAGGATCATTGTCGGGTTGTCCGCCATAATATACTTCTACGGCCAAGGTGTCTCCAAGGCTGTAATTGGGAAAAGGTACTTTAAATTGGTGGTTGGGCGCCAAAGAAAAACCCGTGGATTGCTGATTTACTTTTACGGAATCTATGGTTAGGGCCCTTAAATCGAACCGTCCTTCAGCGATTCCTCCCATTTTCGGCACGACATAAAGGGTCGCTTTTCCCCGTAACACTTGTCCGGGAAGGTCGGATAAATCGAGCGAAAGATGAATGTGCGGAATTGCGAGGCTATCTGCGCGGCTGTCGCCGGGATGGAGGCCTTGACCCCAAAGGATACTGCTCATACTTAAACCCAGTCCCAAACCAAGAATTGACTTCATGCGATACTTTAATTTCAGCCTTAAAGATAAGCGAATGGGTTAAAACAGGGGATGTGGGCTGCATGAAAAAGTCGAATCTAAGCCCTCTTCGCCTGTTAGGGTTGGATTTTCGGTCGGACAGGAATCCAAATTTCCTCTTCGGAGTCTGGTCTATGGCGATGGAACTTTTCGCCTAACACCTCAAAATGGGGGCGGTGGTCTAACACAAAATCAGAAGCAGGCAGCCATTGGGTGAAAATGGCTTGGAAAATGGAGGCATCCCCAGCCGGACCTTTGTAATGAAATACAGCATACCTGCCCGCCGGTAAAACAAAGGTTTTCATTCCCTCCGGCACATGCTGAAAATCGGAGACTTCTACCGCAGCCCATTGTTCAAAGTCCAAATGGGGATGAAACGCATCAAAATAATGGCCAGGATACAAGGACATGGAAATAAAGTCATTGGAAAGGGCATTCACAATCTCTTGTCGCCTGGGCATCCAATGCTGCCACAATGCGGCTGTCTTCGGCTCCGATAAAGTCATGGAAACGGAAACGCCTATGAGTTTTCGTTCCGGATTATGCTGAATAATTGGGGATAAAGGACCCATAGATGTTGGATGAATGGTGAAACATGGAAAATGGAAAAGGTCAGACCCATGACTAAAAAATGGTTTTCGAATCTTGCACAAGATAAGGGTTATCCTTAGGGCAGCCGGACCTGTTGAAAAAGGCTGCATGGAAAATCCTTTGGATGCTATAACCCTTTGGCCGGATTTTATTTTATTATTACTTGAATTGATTAGGTTTTTATGGTTTATTTTCAGTTGATTAATTAAAAAGAAAAAGCCATTTTTAGCTTCGCTTTTACTTGTTTCCATACGATTAAAAAAGCCCCTCATTGGTTTTTAAGGTTTATTTTTTTCTTTTCCGATGCTGCTCCTCTGTGGCTCTTTTTAGCCGTTTCGTATGTGGTCAATGTCTTGACGGCGCCTCTCAAAAAGCGCCTTTGCTCCGTCTTTTTTATCCTTTGAAAAATTTGGAAATGTCTTTTTTTACCCACTACCTTTGTACCACCTCGGGGTGCTGAAGCGATTCGGCTGAGATTACACCCGAAGTTCCCGATGGCCGATCGGGACAGAACCTGATCCGGATAATGCCGGCGTAGGTAAAGGTGAATGCCTTCAAGGCCATTTACCGCCATGTTTTTGTATCACCAGTATTCGCCTAGGCCGGCGGATGCGCAAACATGTAATGGCGTGAAAAACCGCGTAACTTCATTCGTTGCCTTTGCCCTGATGGGAATGGGTTGGGCACAAACTCAAAACGTAAAACCTGCATGGATTTCAGGGAAAATGGTCCATGCAGAAACCCAACAACCTGTACCCGGTGCATGGTTGCGACCGCTAGGAGCCGGTCAGGGTTATTTCCCGGACGATCTAGGACAATTCTCTTTTCGTATGCCGGGCTCCAGCCAAGGAATCGCATTTGGTGCTCCTGGATTTTACACCGACACACTTCGTATGCGGTCGGTAGTGACGGAGCCCATCCTTGTTTCTTTGCGACCGCTCGCCATTTTGGTCAGAGAATTGGAAATTTCAGCAGTTCGTGCCTCCGACAAAATGCCTATTGCCCAAACCACTTTGCAAAAAGAAGATATTGCGAAAGTGAATCTGGGCAAGGATTTACCCATGCTGTTAGACCAAACCCCGTCCGTGGTCGTCAATTCCGATGCCGGTGCGGGCGTTGGATATACCGGTATGCGTATCCGTGGCACGGATCCCACGAGAACCAATGTAACCATCAATGGTATTCCTATTAATGATGCGGAATCTCAAGGGGTCTTTTGGGTAAATATGCCGGATTTGGCGTCTTCTATTGCGACCCTCCAAATTCAACGTGGTATTGGAACCAGTAGCCATGGCGCAGGGGCTTTTGGAGCGACGGTGAACATTCAAACCAACGCCCTTAGAAGTCAGCCTTTTGCCTCGGTTACGAGTACCGCCGGTTCTTTCCGTACTTTCCGAAATTCTGTGGAAGCCGGGACAGGATTGCTCCCCGGTGGATTTACTATGGATGTGCGTTTGAGTAAAATCACCTCCGACGGGTTTATCGACCGTTCCTGGTCCGACCTCAAATCTTTTTTTATGTCCGGCGGTTGGTACGGGAAAAAAACATCCGTCCGGTTCAATGTGTTTAGTGGAAATGAAGCTACCTATCAAGCTTGGTATGGGGTTCCCGCCTTTTTAAAAGATAGCTTGCCTCGATTCAACAGTGCAGGAACGGATGGCGGACAAAAAGCCAATCCATACCAGAATGAAACCGATAATTACCAGCAAGACCATTATCAGTTTTTTGTGAATCATGAAGCGGGGAAAGATGTGTTCATTCAGGGCGCTGCGTATTATACCCGTGGACGTGGTTTTTATGAGCAATACAAGGTGCAGGCGGGTTTAGACCGGTATGGTATCGCTCCTTTGGTCACCGGAGGCGGTGATACGGTGAGCCAATCGGATTTGATTCGTCAACTTTGGTTAGATAACCATCTTTTGGGTGGCATGCTCACGGTAGAAGTGAGAAAGCAAAAATGGCAGTTCATCGGAGGTGGCGCCCTCAACCACTACATTGGCGACCATTTTGGACGTGTCATTTGGGCGGAAGTAAATCCCGGAAACGACCCGTGGCGAAAGTATTACGATAACCGAGGAACCAAAACCGATGGAAATGTGTATGGCCGACTTACCCTAGATTTGGCCAAGGGCCTGACGGCTTTCGTGGATTTGCAGTACCGCCATGTGCGCTATACCATCAATGGATTTCGGGACAATCCCAACTTATCCGTAGATGAAAACTTTCATTTTTTCAACCCAAAAGGCGGATTCACCTACACCCATCCCAAAGGACATCGTTGGTATCTTTATTATGGTATGGCCAGCAAGGAGCCCAATCGGGTCGATTATGAAACGCCGGCTGCCGAAATTCCTAAGCATGAAACCCTTCGCGACTTGGAATTGGGGTATGAAATCCAAAAGAACCGTTGGCGGTTGGGTGTGAATGGGTATTGGATGGATTATACCAACCAATTGATTTTAACCGGGAAAATCAATGATGTGGGTGCGTATGTTCGAACCAATGCCCCAAGCTCGTATCGTTTAGGTATGGAAATGGAAGGCGCATGGAAGCCTTTGAAATGGATGGAAGTGGCCGGAAACTTAAATGTGTCTACCAACCGAATCATCGATTTTACCGAATTTGTGGATGACTACGATTTGGGAGGGCAGCAAACCATTTTCCGTGGCAACACACCCATTGCTTTTTCACCCGATTATGTAGCAGGACTTACCCTTGCCTTTTTACCCGTACAAGGCCTTGAACTGGCCTTGGTACAAAAATGGGTTGGCGCCCAATTTTTAGATAATTCCGGCGTGGCTGACCGCACCTTGCCCGCTTTTTACGTTCCCGATCTCAGAGTTAGATATGCCATGGCCGTTGGAAAAAAATCCACCCTTACGCTGCATTGTACAGGATATAACCTGACCAATCAAGTGTATTTTCCCAACGGATATAGCTTTTCTTATGTTTGGAACGGCGCCATGCAAACGGAAAACTTTGTATATCCTATGGCAGGATTCCACTTACTTGGTGGACTTCAATGGACCTTTGGACAGCCCTAAACGATTAGTTTTGGTGTGTAAGCCCGAAGTAATCTTCGGGCTTTTTTGTTTCCTTTTACATGGCACATCCCTTGTAAGGGTAATGTAATCTTTAAAAAATCGGCTTTTTGCAGTTTGTTTCTGCCAAAATGTCGTAACTATATCGCTTATGACGCTTTTTGACTCCAAGTTTAGCGACAAATTGTCCTTCTCCGGTGGCATTTCCGAAGACACAGAATTTATCCCTCTGGTACAAACGGAGGAGGAAGAAAATCTCCAAAATGAAGAAGTGCCGGAATGGCTGCCTTTGTTACCACTGCGCAACATGGTACTTTTTCCGGGTGTAGTCATGCCCATCACTGTGGGACGAGATAAAAGCATCCGACTCATTCGTGAAGTTCAAGACCAGGGTAAAATCATTGGTGTGGTGGCCCAAAAGGATGCTGAGGTCGAGGATCCCAGGGCCGAAGATTTATATAAAGTTGGCACCATTGCTCGGATTCTCAAAACCCTTCGCATGCCTGATGGAAGCACCACCGTCATTATTCAGGGAAAACGAAGGTTTCATGTAGGGAAGATAGACGAAGCTGGACCTTATTTAAAAGCGACTTACAAGCTACTTACCGAAAAAAAGCCTTCTTCGGGCGACCGTGAATTCGACACCATGGTTCAAGAAATCAAGGAATTGGCTCTGCAATTGGTGCAACAAAATCCCAATGTGCCTGCGGAAGCAGGCTTTGCGTTGCAAAACATAGACAGTCCGGCCTTTTTAGTGAATTTTGTCTCTTCTAACCTCAATGATGGGTTAGAAGTCAAGCAAAGATTGCTGGAAATGGTCGACTTAAAAGAGCGTACCACCGATTTGTTGCGCGCATTGCACCATGAAGCCCAATTGATGGAAATAAAAAACCAAATCCAGTCCAAAGTTCGGGTAGACATAGATAAGCAGCAGCGAGAATACTTTTTGCACCAACAAATGAGAACCATCCAAGAGGAGTTGGGTGGGGGAGAAGCCGAAGAAGTCCGTCGCCTTAAAGCCAAAGGTGAAAAAATGGCTTGGCCGGAACATGCTGCACAGGCTTTTAAAAAAGAACTGGCCAAGTTGGAACGCATGAACAGCATGGTGGCCGAATACAGCGTGCAGCTGAATTATCTAGATTTCATGACGGATTTGCCCTGGCATCTTACCACGGAAGACCGTTTCGATTTGGCCCGTGCCGCCAAAATTCTGGACCGCGATCATTATGGGCTGGAAAAGGTAAAAGAACGCATTCTGGAACATTTGGCAGTCCTAAAGCTACGGGGCGACATGAAAGCCCCTATCCTTTGTTTGGTAGGTCCTCCAGGTGTGGGTAAAACCTCTCTGGGAAAATCCATTGCAGAAGCCTTGGGACGCAAATACGTGCGCATGTCGTTGGGCGGCCTCAAAGATGAAAGTGAAATTCGAGGCCATCGTAGAACTTACATTGGCGCCATGGCAGGAAGGTTATTACAAAACCTGAAAAAAGCCGATTCCGGAAATCCCGTGTTCATCCTAGATGAAATCGATAAATTGTCCAGAGATATTCACGGCGATCCCTCTTCGGCCCTGCTTGAAGTTTTAGATCCTGAACAAAACCATGCTTTTCATGACAATTACTTGGATGTAGATTACGATTTGTCTAAAGTCTTGTTTATTGCAACGGCCAACGACCTACAATCCATTCAACCGGCCCTGTTAGACCGGATGGAAGTGATTCGTATTCCGGGATATGCAACAGAAGAAAAGATTGAAATTGCCCGAAAGCACATTTTGCCTAAACTATTGGTTCAGCATGGATTAGAAAAAAATCTCCTTCGTTTGCAAGCCAAACAATTGAGTTTCATTATTGACCATTATACCCGTGAATCCGGGGTAAGGCATTTGGAGCGTCGTATGGCCGCTTTAGTGCGGAAAATTGCCATACAAACGGCTTCCGGGCAGCCCATAGAAACCGAATGGTCCAAAGAAACCATTTCCGAGGTGTTGGGCATTCCCATTCCACGCGAAACTTACGAAAACAACGACTTGGCAGGCGTAGTGACCGGCTTGGCCTGGACGGCAGTCGGGGGCGATATCTTATTCATTGAGTCCTCCTTAACCGTTGGAAAAGGTAAACTCACTTTAACAGGAAACTTGGGCGGTGTCATGAAAGAATCCGCGCTGATTGCGTTGGAGTATCTACGCAGCCATGCCCACTTGTATCATATACCGGTGGGAGCTTTTGACCGGTACAATGTGCATATACACATTCCGGAAGGAGCGGTTCCTAAAGATGGACCTTCTGCCGGGATCACCTTATTCACAGCTTTGGTGTCCTTGTTTACCCAAAGGAAAATCAAAGCCAGGTTAGCCATGACCGGCGAATTGACCTTGCGAGGACAGGTTTTACCTGTTGGAGGTATTAAGGAAAAAGTATTGGCAGCACGCAGGGCACAAATTAAAGAAGTCATCCTTCCCTATGAAAACCGTAGGGATGTCCAAGAGATTCCGGAAGCCTATGTGAAAGGCTTGGAATTTCATTTTGTGAAAACCCTGGATGAGGTTGTTTCTATTGCTTTATTGGATGCCAAAGTAAAAGGAGCGTTGAAAATCAAATAAAACGATTTTTACATCTTGTCTTGAAACACAATAGAAAAAAAATTGTTTCCCTTAGTAAATTGGTTATCTTGCTCCCAAGATGATCCAATTTGGTAAAGTCCCTTATGGAAGATAAAGTTACATTCACCCTTGAGTATCAAGTAAAATCCTCCCCAAGAATACTGTTCGGTTTTCTGTCTGTATCCACGGCTTTAGCCGAATGGTTTGCCGATAAAGTCGATGTTCAGAAAGATATCTATTCATTCACATGGGACGGTTACACAGAAAGTGCCCGTTTGGTTTCTATGAAAGAAGCGGAATCTGTTCGTTTTGAATGGGTGGATGGAGAGCGGGAAGGCTGTACTTTTGAGATGCAGGTGAAAGTAGATGATTTAACGGGTGACGTGGCCTTGATGATCCATGAAGAATGTCCGGAAGAGGAAAAAGATGAAATCACCCGACTTTGGGATGCGTCCGTGAGTAATTTAATGAAGGCCATTGGTTCATTTTAACCACTGGCAGGGCCCATGCCCTTGAAGTAAAATGATGTTGAGGCTCCGAGGAACACATACCCTATCTTTCATGCTGCTTAAAGCGTGGCTGGGGCCTTTTATTCTCACCTTTGTCATCGCCCAATTTGTGCTGGTCATGCAGTTTCTATGGAAACACATTGATGATCTGGCGGGTAAAGGATTGGAATGGTCCATTATTTTAGAATTGTTGTATTATGCCTCGGCCACCTTGGTCCCGATGGCTTTGCCTTTGGCCATTCTCCTTTCATCCATCATGACGGTGGGCAGTTTGGCGGAAAACTTAGAAGTTGTAGCGGCCAAGGCGGCAGGGATTCCTTTGTTGCGACTGCTGCGGCCCCTCATGATTATGGCAGGCATTATTGCCATCTTGGCCTTTTTGTTCTCCAACCATATCATGCCCGTGGCCAATTATAAGTTTCGTTCCCTTTTAAGTGCTATTCGGTCTGCCAAACCCGCCATTGACATTACACCCGGTGTTTTTTACAATGGAATTCGCGGACTTACCGTGTACATTGACCAAAAAGCCCCCGATGGAAAATCCTTTTTTGGCGTGATGATTTATGACCATTCGCGCGATGGCTGGGGCGCTTCTGTTTTGACCATGGCAGAAAAAGGAAGCTTAGGTACTTCTACCGACGAACGATATCTAGTGCTCCGTTTAGAAAATGGCGTACGCTATGACGACCGCGGATTTTATGAAAACCAGAACGGCGATTTCAAACGCATGAAGGAAACGTTTTTCATCCAAGAACTTTTTATTGATGTGTCGGATGAAAAATTGAATAAAGAAAATAGCTTTTTAAAAAGCTCCTATCAAATGATGAGTTTGGGGCAATTGGAAGAAATGATGTCGCGGCATATCGAGGATCAGCAACAGTTCATCCAGTCTATGAGTCCGCGATTGTCCGGAATGCATGGCACCCTTTCAGCCCAAGAGCCCGTGTTTTCGCCCATGCCTCAAGCTTTGGAAGAAGGCACTGCGCCGCAAGAAATTCTGCCCAGTTTACCTGTTTGGGCTTCCACCGATAGTCTTTTTAAACCATTGAAACCCGAACAGCGAAACGTTTGGGTGGCCGGTGCGCTCAGCAAACTTGGCCAAACCAAGCAGCGGTTTCAAGAACTGAAAGATTACCAAAAGTCCCAAGGAAAAACCATGGCCTCAGCCCTGGTGGAATGGCACCGCAAATTTACCCTTTCCTTTGCCTGTCTTGTGTTGTTTTTTATCGGTGCGCCTTTAGGTGCCATCATTCGTAAAGGGGGATTAGGCTTACCCTTAATTTTTTGTGTACTTATTTTCATTGGTTATCACATCCTTTCTACCATTGGGGAGCGCTCCGCCAAACAAATCCTCATGGAACCTTGGATTGGCATGTGGTTGTCCAGTATGATTTTACTTCCGTTTGGCTTGTTTTTAACGTTGAGGGTTTCTACCGAATCCAGATGGTTTGCATTAGAAACCTACCAAATGGGTTGGAACCGTTGGTTTCGCAAAAATCGCTCTGCCTCATGAAGCAGGTGGTCTTGGTTTTGCCAAAGCCACCCTTTCCTGTTAGAGATGGTGGACAAAAAGCCTTGGCTGCTTCTGTGGAGCTTTGGGCAGCCATGGAAGTAGCACTCACCATCGTCGTTCTGCACACCCCAAAACATCCTTGGCATGCGGAGGCCCTTCCAAAAGGCCAGTCATCCCACCTGCGATGGGTGCCCTTGTTTGTGGACACTTCCGTAAAAATCCAACATCTATGGCTCGCCCTATCCAAAGGTCTAGGGTTGCGCGCGGCTAGGTTTTACAGCAAAGAAGTGGAGGAAAGGCTTGCTTCACTTTGTAAAGAGGCTGATTTGGTCGTGTTTGAAAGTCCTTTTACCGCGCTGTATGCTTTAGGTTCGGACAAATGGGCGCCGGTGTATTGGTACCGAGCACATAACGTGGAATACAAGATCTGGGGTGGGGGAGGTTTTAGTCTGACTTCATGGATTATGAAGTTGGATAACTTGTTTCTAAAAGGTTTAGAGCACCGCATTTGGAAGAAAGTGGATAAAATCCTCGCCATTACCCCTGAAGACCAGAGGGTGATGATACAAGCGGGGACATCTGCCAAAGTGGAAGTGTTTCCGGTGCACATGCATCCTCCGGAACGTCCTTTAATGTCTATGAATCGGCCCCTGCAATTTTTCCATTTGGGGGCTATGGATTGGTTGCCCACACGGGAAGGCATTGGTTGGTTTATCAAGGAAGTCTGGCCGAATCTTCATGCGTTATATCCGCAATCCCAGTTACATTTAGGAGGGCGACATTTTCCATTGAATACAGGTTGGGAAAAAATAAATGGGGTTGTGGTTCATGGAGAAGTGGCAGATATAGATTCATTTCTTGAAAAAGGCGACGTATTGGTGGTGCCTTTGTTTCAAGGAGGTGGGATTCGGATAAAAATTTTGGAGGCATTGGTCGCCGGTAAAGCGGTGGTGGCTTCCTTCAAAGCGTTGGAGGGATTGGCACCGGAGGTAAAAGCGGTTTGTTTGGCTACGGACCCCACACCGGAAAGTTGGATTACGGCGGTTCACCTTCTTGGTCAACAAAAACCCGAGCCGGCAGTGTTACAAAATGTTGTCCTTGCAAGCTATGGCTGGCCTTCGTTACGTGCCCACCTTACCCAATGGCTCAACGATACATTTCATTGATTTCTTGCATGAAAGCTTGATTATATGTAGAATATCTCGAATGAAACAGTATTAAATTCTACAAAATATATATTTAACTTTTGTTTAAGCTTGGTGATAAATCTTGTTTTTTGGCTTTTATGTTTTTGAGGTAAATTTTTCTATATTATTTTTTATTAGGGCGTTAGCAATTAACAATAGGGTGTTAATTTAATTACTGCCGGAATAAACAGATGATATTTAAAAAATTCTGTCTTTTGAACTCGAAATGGAGGGTCATACCTTTGTGTTGTGCTAAATGTGGCACGGTTTTTATTGTTCTTTATTAGGTTTAGGTTAGGGTTAAAGCCTGTCGCCAGATGGGCTTAAAAAAATCCCGGAGCAATCCGGGATTTTTTATTTTAAGCAGTTTTGGGATTATCGGACACAACGACAGCGTAAGCCATCTCCATCTTTTTGGCTCAGGGAAATTTCATAGCCGGAAATGGTGAGGTTGGTAGATTTAGATGCTGATCCAGCCACACCGAAAACTTCCAATTCTATATTTGCGTAGGCAGCCGACTCATTTAAAATAGGAATAGATGTTAGATTAGTAAAGTTGGTCGTATGGCAAGTGGCGTTATTGACGGGTGAATAATAAAAGGAGCCATCAGGGAAATTATATTTCAAACGAAAATCCGCCACAGTCCCAGAACATCCCCCGGGGTTTCCTGACCAGTTCAAGGACGTTATAACAAATAGGTTACCCGAATTCAGCGGATTAAAAGTGGCTACATTTAACCATTGTCCATTCACGGTAGTAGAACCGGAAGCCGTTCGGTTAGGAAAAAAGAAGCGATTCACGCCACCTTCACGCCATTTTCCATCGCTTAACCGATAGGAGATATAATTTTGGTTGGTGGCAAAGTCTTTGCCGGTGGTAATGGTTTTGGTCCAGAGAAATTGTGTGGAAGCACCGGCCATACCTGCAAAAAAGGCGATTTCATCGGTGGTTGGAAGTCGCCAGTCCGATTGTCCGCCTTCCACCAAGGCGTCGCAGTATTGCACAGCCTGGGAAAAGGTCATGGTGTTGGCAGATTGCTGGGAAATGGCTGTCGGCGGGGCAATGCTTCCTCCACCCCCGGAAGCAGCCACCAAATTGTCCACATACGCTTTATTCACAGCGTCTGTAGCAGCTACAGGTGCCGGAACATTTTGAATGGCTTGGCTAGCCATGTCCAAGGCTTGATTGGCCGGATTGGGTAAAAGTTGACGCCAATCTGGTGCAGAAGGTGTGCCTGCATTATAATAAAATCCGGGAACGAGTCCACTTCCTTGGGTCGTGTTAAAAATAACAAGTGAAGTCGCTGGTTGTACGATAGTTTGTGCGTCTAATCTAGACAAAAGGGCGATTCTAGGAACCAAAACACCCGATTGATTTGAAGATACGTCCAATTGAGCCGATGGATCCGGAGCAGAACCGGCGGTATTGATACCCACGCCTTGTCCATAAACCCCACTTATGACGCAGCATCCGACGTACAAAAAGATATTTTTCATGTTGTAAATGATTTATCCAAATATACAATGGTTTTATGGATACTTTTTCCTTGAAAAGTTTGGGTAGTGTGGCCTGATATATTGAAAAATTAAATTATTTTTAGAAAAATAAATGATACCATATGCCCTCATTGGCCCCCTATAGTCAACCTTTGGGTCGGGAAAAAGCCCTGCATCTTCTTCGCAGAGCCACCTTTGGTCCCAAGCCCGCGGACGTAGCATTGTTTAGTCAACTTACACCCCAACAGGCCTTAGATCAATTGTTAATTCCTTCGCCTGCACCGCCACCACCGCTCGACCCGGCCAATGACCAACCTTGGATTTATCCCCCCGTAGCACCGGGTGGCAGCGAAGATTTTGAGCGCAGAGACCAATTGTTCGCTTGGTGGCTGCACTCCATGTATAGCCAACCACTTAGTCTTACGGAAAGAATGATTTGGTTCTGGCATACCCATTTTCCTACCATTCAAACACGGATCAACAGCAATGTTCAGCTGTATTTTCAACTTCAACTTTTCCGGCATTACGCCCTAGGAGATTATAAGGCTCTGACCAAAGCGGTTTGCATCGATAATGCCATGCTTATTCACTTGGATGGCCATTTAAATGAAAATGGTTCACCTCAGGAAAATTTTGCCCGCGAATTTTTTGAGCTTTTTACCGTGGGAAAAGGGCCACAGGTCGGCCCCGACGATTACACGCATTTTACTGAGCAAGATGTTCAAGCCGCTACCCGCGTTTTTACAGGTTGGGGCACAGACACCACCTACACCACCCTTGACCCGCTCACCGGTATTCCTACAGGAAAATTAAAATCTTCCAATGGCATCGTTGCCAGTAAACACGACGCCAGTAATAAAACTTTTTCCCAGGCTTTTGCCAACCAAATCATTGGCCCCACAGAATTACAGGGCGGACAGGCGACTTTGTTAGGTGCGCAAGGGGAATTGGACCAATTTATCCAAATGGTGTTCAACTCCGTGTATACGGCAAGACATATTTGCAGGAAATTGTATCGGTTCTTTGTGTATTATCAAATTACACCCGATGTAGAGCAAGACATTATCGTTCCATTGGCCCAACAGCTCATCAATGACCAATTTCAAATTTCCGGGGTGCTTCGAACCCTCATGGAAAGTTTACATTTCTATGACCTAGACGATAGCCAAACCAGCAATGACCATCAGGGCGCTTTAATCAAAAGTCCTTTAGAAATTACCCTGGGATTATACCGCACTTTGGGATTGACCTTGCCGCAGATGCAGGTGGGACAACTTCCGCTGTTTTATCAGGTTTGGATGGGCCATACACTTTCCACCATTCATGGACAGGGACTTGATTTCTACGAGCCTTATGATGTAGCCGGATACGACCCCTATTATCAATTTCCCGGTTATAACCGACTTTGGATTACGCCCAATAACTTGGCCATGCGATACAAGTATGGAGAAAGTTTATTGGTGGGCGTGCAAGATGCCAACATGAATGTCTTACTTCAGTTAGACCCTGTGGCTTTTGTACAACAATGGGTATCCGATCCCACCAATCCGGACACCTTATTACAAGAAATTCTTCCATATTTCATTCCCATTCCTTTGAATGCGCAGCGTTACGCGTTCTTTAGGGATTCCGTATTGCTCGACACTTTATCAGCTATCAACTGGGCCTTTGAATGGAGCGCTTATGTCTCAGGAGGACCAGATACCAACGTAAGAACCCAATTAGAGAATTTATTCCGGGCCATGATTCAATGTCCTGAATTTCAATTGATGTAACCATGAACCGCAGGAAATTTATACGAAATATGGGTGTAGCCGCTGCCGGTGCACCTTTTGCCATTCAGGGAATGCCCATGCGGGTGTGGAAGGAGCAAGGACTTTTACAGGCCTTTGCTGCCGCATCAGATTCGGACAGGGTGTTGGTCATTATTCAATTGCATGGAGGAAATGATGGATTGAACATGACGGTTCCCGCCAACCAATATGCCCAATATTATAGTCTTAGACCCAACCTGGCCCTGCCAGAAACAGGTACTAGGTCTATTTTAATGTTGGACAACAGCTTACCGGACCAACGAAAAGTGGGTTTACACCCCGACATGACGGCCGCCAAAGCCATGTACGACCAAGGCAACCTTGCGGTCATTCAAAATGTGAGTTATCCCTACATGAATGGCTCTCACTTTAGAAGCCGCGATGTCATGTTTATGGGTGGTGGCCATGCCGATTATTATTCCTCAGGCTGGATGGGACGTTATCTCGACCAGATTTATCCCAATTACCCAGATGATTATCCATCTCCTTCCATGCCGGATCCACTGGCCATCGAAATTGGAAATGGGGTTTCCTTGGCTTTTCACCGGGACAACGGCATTCCATTGGGATTGAGCATCCAAGACCCTGTGGCTTTTTACAACCTAATTAATTCCGTTGGAGTAGCACCTCCCATTTCGTTTCCCGATAGCTATGCGGGAGATGAGATTGAATACATCATGCAGATTGAGCGCGAGGCCAATACTTACGCCGGAAGGCTTAGAGATGTTTTCATGGCCGGAAACAATTCAACGGTAGATTACCCATATCAATATCCTTATTTAGCGCCTCAAGGAAGTTTGCATAATCCACTTTCTCAGCAATTACGTATCATTGCCCGATTGCTCGATGGGGGTTGTAAAACAAGAATCTTCCTTTGCAGAATCGGCGGATTTGACACCCACGCCAACCAAGTGGAAGCCTCCGATACCACCATGGGGCACCATGCCGCTTTGATGTATCATTTATCTGCGGCCGCCAAAGCTTTTCATGATGATTTAAGCGCTTTGGGCCTTGGTGACCGTGTTTTGACCCTTACATCCAGCGAATTTGGCAGAAGGGCACATTCTAATGGTAGTTTCGGTTCCGACCATGGAAATGCCGCGCCAGTATTGGCTTTTGGCAGTTGCGTAAAAGGCGGTGTTTATGGAGATAATCCTAATCTATCTGCTTTACAATCCGGAAGTATTCCCCTTGGGCAAGATTATCGGCAAATCATGTGTGCCATTGTGGCCGACTGGTTTGGTGCAAGTCCACAAGTGATGCAAGCGGTGCGTTTCGATGATTGGGTGGCCTCCAGAATTGGTTTGGTAGAATGTATTGCCACGGGTATTCCCGAACCACAATCTTTTCAGGTGGAATTGTACCCCAACCCGGCGGTGTTGCATTTTCAGCTCAAACATAGTGTGATACAAACAGAAACCTTTGATTTGGAAGTCACAGATATTTTGGGCAGAACCATGTATCGCCAGCGACAAAGTCATACGCCACCTTACGCCATTTGGAAAGTACCCACCACCGATTGGCCTACCGGAACCTATATTGTGACTTTGAAACAAGGAGCTCAAACCGTTTATGCCCATAGGGTATTGGTACAGCGTCCCTAATGGTTTTTACCCGTTTTTCCTCCTCATTCTAAGCCGCGGTCCTGCTTTTAGTTGCTATATTTGAAGCAAAATTGCGGGCATGGCCAAGTTTTATTCAGTTCAGGTAGGGGAGGTCACTAAGGAAACCCCTGATAGTGTTTCTTTTACTATTGTTCCTAAACCCGAAGATGCGGCTGCATTTGCCTTTGTAGCCGGACAATACCTTACGTTTAAAATACATCTGGATGGCCAAGAAATCAGAAGGTCTTATTCGATTTGCAGTAGTCCATTAGAAGGTGAAATCAGGGTGGGTGTTAAAAGAGTGGATGGAGGTCTTTTTTCGACTTGGGCCAACCGTGTGCTTCAACCGGGTATGACCCTAGAAGCCATGCCGCCCATGGGACATTTTACCACATCCATCGCATCCGGGTCAAATAAACACTATGCGGCCGTGGCAGCAGGTTCTGGCATAACTCCAATTTTGTCCATTATTAAAACCGTTCTAGCCGCAGATCCAACCGCCCAATTTAGCCTGTTTTATGGCAATAGGTCCACGCCCTTTATCATGTTCAGAGAGGTGTTGGAAAACTTGAAAAATACTTACACCGGCCGTTTTGCCTTATATCATATCCTAAGCAGAGAATCCATTGACCTTCCTTTATTCAATGGACGCATCACCTCTGAACGCTGCCAATCTTGGTTTTCTACCTTGCTTCCCGTGGACTGGGTAGATGAATGGTTTTTATGTGGTCCGATGGAAATGACCCAATCGGTTCAAGCGGTTTTGGAAGAAAAAGGCGTGGCCAAACAAGCCATTCATGTGGAGTTGTTTACTGCTCCGGGGCAACCCACCACCACCAAAACCTCCATGGCGGCCCAGAAAGAATTTGAAGGTGCCAAAAGTTTGGTTCATGTAAAGCTAGATGGACTTACCACGGCATTTGAACTAGAAACTGACGGTTTAAATATTTTGGATGCTGCCTTAGATGCCGGTGCCGATGTGCCTTACGCTTGCAAAGGTGCCGTTTGTTGTACCTGTAAAGCACGGGTAACGGAGGGCAAAGTAGCTATGGAAATGAACTATGCCCTTACCCAAGACGAGGTAGAGGCTGGCTTTGTACTTACTTGTCAGGCGCATCCACTTACAGCCAGCGTTGTGGTTGATTTTGATCAGGCGTAATGATGCCACGGAAACATTGGTTCTGGGTTGCATTTTTATGTTTATCTACGGTTTATGGGCAGGTGGTTCCGTCTACAGACACCCTAACCGTGCAGGAAAATCAGACGACTTCTTGGTGGCATAAACTGAAATGGGGCGCTAACATCACGTATTACCCCGGGCACTATTTTTCTTATGCCATCGGCCCACAAGTAGCCTATATTGTAAATCAGCGCATTCGTGTGTCAGGTGGTATTTTTTACAAGCAAGGTTTTAAATCTTTTCCGAACCATATTCATCATGATTTTGGTGCAAGAGCACAAGTGAGTTACCGCATTTGGTACGGGCTCACAGGGTTGGTTGAATATGAATGGGTCAGGTATCTGAAGGAAGGAGATTTGTTTCGCGAAGACAGCCATGCCATTAGTTTTGGAGGGGGCTATTTATTTCGAAGAAAAAAAGCACAGCAAATAGGGCTTTTTTTACACTATAATATCTTAAATTCAGCCCAGGATATCCCTTACCCCGGAGCGTTTATGCTAAGATGTAACCTATGGTTTTAATCCGTTATTTTTCATTTTTCATTTTTTCCTTAGCCGTTCTGGGTTGTGGCCCAAGCAGTACTGAAAAAATAAGCCCTACGGAGGGTCTTTCCAGATCAGATTCCGCGGAATCCGCCTACCTAACTGGGGTTGAGGCCATAGAGGCTGGTGATTATGGCCGGGCCATTGAAGGTTTTTCTTTAGCCCTATCTTTAGATAGCTTGTACACTTCTGCATGGCATGACCGCGGCATTTGTTTCTTTGAATTGGGTCGGGTGCAAGATGCCATTTCAGATTATCAGCGCGCTTTGCAATTAGAACCTGGATATTCTGAAGCTTGGTATAACTTAGGATTGGCCTTACAAGAAGATGCTCAAGTGAATCAAGCGGTGGATGCTTACACCAAGGCGATTTCTATTGCGCCTGAAATGAAAGAAGCATGGTTCAATCGAGGCGTTCTCTACATGGACCAAGATTTAACCGAGCAAGCCTGTAGTGATTTTTCTACCGCTGCGAAGCTAGGCGATGAAGATGCCCAAAAAGTGGCGCAAGAATTTTGTAAGCCTTAGCCATGGGTCATTGGTTGGTTTTACCTTTTTTCCTTTGGATGTCCTGCTTGGTGGGCCAAGTGAAATTTAATCCGGAAGACCCTGATTTCATTCGGTTTTCGGGAACGCCTATGGCCACCGTGCATACCACCACGTCCACTGCTTTAAAGGACAAAGCAGCCAGGAAAGTGTATATCCAGCAGGAACCCCTCGACAAGTTTATGGCGCGCATTGGCAAATTTCCTCAGTTGGAAATTTTATTTTTAGTCAATAACCAGTTGCAGCGACTGGGGCCGGATATCGGATTGTGCCAGTCTATGTTTGCTTTTTCGTCCAGAAAAAATCCCATTTTGGAGTTGCCAGCCTCCTTTTTTTCGCTGGCGAGCCTTTTGTACCTGGAGCTAAACGATACGCGTTTGGCCGAAATTCCATTGGACATGGCGGCTTTGCATCGTTTAGAGTTATGGCGCATGGCCGGAACGCAAACCGATACCCTCAAGTTCAATGACACCATGCCGGGTCTAAGCCGATTAAGGGTTTTTCAAATGTATGATACGCCCTTATACCACTTTCCACAATTTTTGCTGTCTTGTAAAGAATTAGAGGAAATCACCTTGGTGAATTGTCAGCTTTCATCCCTCCCGGATTCTTTGTTTTTACTTCCAAAACTTCGCAGAATTAACGTATCTGAAAACCAGATTGCGGCTATTCCGTCTTCCTGGGGACGATGCCCAAATTTGCAGGTGATTGAAGCCGCTGAAAACAAATTGGAAACCTTGCCGGAGTCGCTTTTTCATTTGAAAGGCCTCAGTTACCTCGACGTTCAAAAAAATCCCATAGACGAGCAAACCAAAGAGGTTTTTCGCATTTTGCTGTCCAAAAAGGCTCATTTTAAATTTGGAGATTAATCAAAAGCTTCTTGTAAAAGCCGGACCACGTGTTGGTCCATGGGGAAAGTGAAGCTGTTGGGATTCAAATAGCGAATAGGGAGTTGTAAAAACCGTAGGTTGGGTTCCACACTATGGTAAGAGATGGAATAGCCTTTTTGTAATTCAACGAGATAATAAATACTGATGACTTGGGTTTCGGGATCGAAGGCAGAAGGTTGAAAAAAGTCGGTGAGGTAAAATAACTCCAGAATATGTATTTCCACCCCAAGTTCTTCTCGAAATTCTCGGATTAAAGCTTCTTGGGGCACTTCACCAAACTCCATACCTCCGCCCGGAAACTTCACAATCTTCAACCCCATGTAATCCTCCATGGAGTAGGTGATAAAGCCATTCCGAATGACTAACCCATACACACGTATGGTAAACTTAGACAAGGTTTAAGGCTTTGTAGTCGTATCTCTTTCGGCTAAAGCAACTCCGCGCGCCATGAAGGTATAGCTAGTTTCAGGCTCAGTGATGGCTGCAATTTCTTCCGGTGTTTTTCCGGCATCTTGCGCCTTGTGTTGCAACCAAGCCACGTCTTCTACTTCTTTTTTCACGAGCCCTTCTATCACGGCTGTTTGTCCGGCTGCATCTTTAGGCATGAAAAAGCCATAATCTTTGAACCTAACGGTCATCAACATGCCATTTCCTAGGTCAAAATCCATCCAACATCCTTTGGCTTGGCACACTTCTGCAATGTTTCCTTTAACCCGAACTTCTGCTGAATCTTTTTCTCCGAGCCATGCGACAAGCTGCTGTGCGTCAATGGCTTCTGCTTCCCAGCTAATGCTGTCTCCAAAGTAGGTAATTACAGGTCCTGAAGGGGTATTGGTTTTACCGGCACAAGCCCATAATAGGGTGGCGGCAACAAAGGAAAATAGGATTGTTTTCATGCGTCAAATTTAGGAAAATGAAGATAAATTTACAAGCCTAAGTTAAGGGTTTAACGGCCCGCAACATTTCTCGTTTACCGGGAGGTCCGGGAAGTCTTTCTACCTTAAAACCAACTGATTCTAAATCTCGTCTTACCTGTCCTTTGGCACAGTAGGTGACCATAATCCCACCATGTTCCAGTAAACTAAACATCTGGGCAAAACTTTCTTTTGTCCATAATTCGGGCTGTTTTTCCGGGGCAAAAGCATCCATGTATATTACGTGGGCAGAAAGGTCGGTAGAAAAGGCAGAAAAGGAACCATGAAACCAATGCAAATGAAAATGCGGGCTAAAGGATTGTGTTTGAAATGGCTTTGCGTATAATTGGGCTTGAAAGTCTTCGTTGGCCCATGCCAATGTCTTATAAAATTCTCCTAAAAGCTCTTTTGACAGCGGAAAAGGTTCAATTCCAACATACGTTATTGGAAGGTTGGTTTCTAAGGTTAACCAAACATTTAATCCCGTGCCCATGCCGATTTCAATAATGTTGAGCGGCTTATTAAGGTGCTGGTAAGCATGCCTTAACCCTGCTTCAATAAAGACGTGTTTGCTTTCTTGTAATGCGCCATGTCGGGAATGGTAATGTTCATTTAGTTCTGGCACAAAAAGGGTAGGGGAGCCGTCTTGGGTTACGGTAAGTAAGGGATTCATGGCAAAGCGGATAACATGAGGTACACAGCCGCACCGGACTCAGGAAAGGTGGGTGAGGATTCCCCGGTGGACACGAGGCGGTCGCCCGGAATGCCTTTGGCAAGTAAGAAGTTTAAAATGACCCATTTTCGGGCTTTGGCTACGGCTTCTCCCTGTTCGTCGGCAGAAAAAACATGCAAGGCATAGCCGGGGTGGTCTAAAAGAAATTGGGCCATGACTTCCAAACCTGCCACTGAGCCTAAAGTGGGCGTGGAGGTGCCCGGCATAAACTCAATCAGGTGAAAAGGACTCAATACTCCGGTTTCCAAGGGTTTGAGTGGAACCAATCGTTCTCTTAAACGATAAGGACTACCTTCCGGTAAAGTGATGACTTCTGTAAAAGGAAAAAAGCCATCGGCCAGCCATGCGATTCCGTATTTTTTTCCCGAGGGTAAAACCAAACTCATTAAGGTATCCATGCTGCCAAGTGAAGCAGTGTAAATGAGTGTGCCCAATTCGTGGTCGAATACCTGCACCAAACCTCCTGCATAGGGTGTTTTTCCTGTTCTAAAACGAGAATTGAGCACGAGAATTTCTGAACAATCCAAGCAGGTTTCTTCATTGGTTTGCAGGGCAAATTTTCGGGAGGGAATTAAAGCCGTAGGTTGGGTAAAGGTGAAGACCACCGGTTGTTTTTCGGCTCCTAACAGGTGTAAAATACGCAAATCTGTTCTTCCGGTCTCTTCTTCCGGTGGCGTGACCATAAAAGCCTGCCGACCGCTGCCTGTGATAGAAAAAAACAAATCAGGAAAGGGGGTATTAATGGGCATGCCAAGATTTATAGGTGCAGAAAAGCGGCCCATGTAAAAGTCGGATTTTAAAATATCTGCTTCTCCAACGGATTGATGTCCATCTGAACTGAGATATACTGTTCGGCCATCTGAGTGTAAAAAGACCGCATATTCATTTCGTTCAGAGTTTAAAGTGGTTCCTGCATTTTCCGGAGCAGACCACCAACCGGAGGTATTTTGTTTGGAAATCCACACATCGAATCCGCCAACGCCTCCTGGTCGGTTCGATACGAAAAAAAGGGTGCGGTTATCTGGTCCAAACGTGCCAAAAATCTCATCAAAAGGGGTATTAATGTCCGGTGGAAGGGCTTGGGGTAAGCTGTATTTGCCATCCAATAAATCGGCCACGTACAAATCTTTATCTTTCTTTTTTCCCGGTCCCACCAATAAAATCCTTCTTCCATCCGGGCTCATGGCTACCGGTAACAATCGGTCCCCGGTGAGGTAATTAGGCATGCGGGTTTCTTTACCTTGGGCATAGCGAATGAGGTCAAATACTTTCTTTTTGCCTTCTCTTTTAAACAGGCTTCCTTGCCAAAGTGAGTCTCTATCTCTAAGGAATAACAAGGTTTTTCCGTCGGCAGAAACCAAAGGATGGGTTTCACGAGGCAGTGTATTATAGGGCATGGGCATGGTGTCTTCTTTGGCCCTGACTTGCCGGCTTTGGATGGAATTGGCGTACTGCGCCTGGGCAAGTCGTATTTTAGCCTCATCCACATAACGTTTTCCCAGCGTACCATATTGATTTAAAAATTGCTGATATGCACTTACGGCCTGCTCAAAAGCATATTTAAGGTGGAAGCACCTGGCCAAAATGTATAAATCGGCGCCGTGCAAAGTCGCGCCATGTGCTTGGGCGGCTTTTAAATGATGTTCCGCTTGTTTGTAATATTCTTGTAAGAAACTTAAACGGCCTAAGGCTTTGTAGGCCGGTGCCTTGTCTTTAACGAGGTCGATTTGTTCAAGAATATGGGTACGAAGCTGGTGATGGGGTTGTTTATGGTTTTTTTCCCAATGCCTATCGGCCGCACGGAGATACCTTGCCATTTTTTTTTCAGCAATGGCTACGGAGTCTTCATGGGTTAATGGTTTTTTTTTCTTCCAGAAGGTTAGGGGAGGATGCGCCCAAAGGCCACCACCCAGGCAAATCATCAGGGCAAGGAGGCCGGCGTATCTTCGCATCTTTCTTTTAAGTATCGGTTTGCTTTTTGAATGCCTTGTTTTTGGGC
>CAZRHR010000042.1:0-291 GCA_964599915.1 uncultured Candidatus Competibacteraceae bacterium
ACTTCATGAAACAGCGCATTGCCATTACCGTGATCGGTGTGGTGTCACCCAATGGAATAGGCGTTTAAGCTTTTGAAGATGCATTGCGCCATCAAGTGTCCGGTATCCGAGTTCTTCAAATTCTGGCGGATGCTTCTTTTGCCTGCCAAGTCGGTGGCGTACCGGAGGTACCGGAGGACCTTTTAAACCACCGATTTGACGCACTTACTCAGCGATTTTTAACCTCCTCAGGCATACAGTTTGGTATTTTGGCTGCCTGGGAAGCTTGGGAAATGGCTGGACTGCCGGTAG
>CAZRHR010000042.1:301-24651 GCA_964599915.1 uncultured Candidatus Competibacteraceae bacterium
ACCAAGTAGATCAAGGCCAAGTGCGGCGTTTAGGTTCACGGGTGGTGGAACAAACCATGCCATCTGGAATTTCAGCTTATCTCACCGGCATTTTTGGTTTAGGTGGCCCGGTGATGACCAATAGTTCTGCTTGTGCCACCGGAACAGAATCTGTGATTTTAGCAGCAGAAGCCATACGGGCAGGCAAAGCGAAAGTGATGATGGCCGGCAGTTGTGATTCGTTTGGCCCTCATATTTGGGGCGGTTTTGATAGCATGCGTGTATTGGCCAGACACGCCAATGACCAGCCAACGCTTGCTTCTGCGCCTCTCAGCAATCATGCCGCCGGATTTGTTCCTGCTGCGGGAGCCGGTGCTTTAATTTTGGAAGATTGGGATCATGCCTTGGCGCGTGGTGTACCTATTTTGGCAGAATATCTGGATGGAGCTACCTTGGCTGGAGGACAAAGAAACGGAGGAACCATGACTGCGCCTAATCCGGAAGGCGTGCGTCGTTGCCTTGCCACCGCCATGCAGCGGGCAGAGGTTCTACCCCAGGACATCGACTTGATTTCAGGCCATTTAACCTCTACCATGGGTGACCGCGCAGAAGTAGCACATTGGGCAGCGGTTTTAAATGGACATTTCCCTTTTTTACAAGCCCCTAAAACCTATGTGGGACATTGCCTTGCGGCGGCAGGTGCCATTGAAGCCGTTTCCTGCGTGTTGCAACTCCAAAACCATTTCATTTTCGGCAATGCCAACAGCCGACCCTTGCATCCCGACATCGTAGCCATTTGGCCCGAAGATAAAATTCCTACACATACCTTATCCCAGCAGACCATAAAAGTCGTGGCCAAAAGCAGCTTCGGTTTTGGTGATGTAAATGCTTGCTTCTTCCTTAAAAGATGTGAATAGGTACACGGACCACTATCATTAAAACCGTTAATTTGCAATATGGCACAACAAGATGCATTGCAACACGAATTACTCGCACTGATTCGTCCTTATGTTGCTCAACCTGAGCTCTTAGACCAGGTGACGCCTGAAACCCATTTGCTTCGGGATTTAAAAATTAACTCTGCACATTTAATCGATATTGTTTTGGATGTGGAAAAGGAATTCGACATTTCCATTGACGATGATGCTGTGGCTCAAATGAATACCGTTGGAGATGCCTTGCGCATTATTGGCGAGCGACGGTCCGCTTAAATGCGGTATTGATTTTTTACCACATACCACAACCTACAAAAGGTGGTGGACCAAAGACTCACCCCTTTGGCCCAAAATTAAACACGCCGAAGATCCTTCTTTCTCTTTTCCCGCTGAATTGTGGGTGTTGAAGGAGGCCCTTTGGAAATCGCTTTCTCAAGACCTCCAGTTGGCCTATCCCACCGCAGCCTCGATACGGCTTTTTAAAGGCGAATCCAGTTATATGGCGGTTGTAAATCAACGCCATTTTACGCTCCAATTACTTGCGTTGGACCAAGGAATGATTGGCCTTTGCTGGCCTACCTCCATGCCAAAACCTGCTTGGGGAGAATGGGACAATTTTCCCCCGAATTTGTTGGTTGAAAAATTCAAGACGGGACGCACTTGGAAAAATGCGGCAGGGCATGCTGGCTGGTTGTCCATTACCCATGAAGAAGACATGATGTTTTGGGCCGGTTGGTTAGATGAGCCAAACCTTAAAGGTGGCTAAGCGATGCTGCGTGCATTGATACATTTTTTAAAATGACATGACGTGCTTTAGTTTTCTATTTAAATATTGTAATATTGCAATATATCAATTTTTCATTTCTCCATGGGTGCAACCAAAACAGCCACTTTTTCCGCACAGCAGTTAGAGATGTCAGAGCTTTTTAAAGCGTTAGGACATCCCGCCCGTTGGGCCATTATTGAGTATTTAATGCAAGTAAAAGCCTGCGTATGTGGCGATCTTTTGGAGGTTTTGCCATTGGCGCAACCTACGGTTTCCCAACACTTAAAAGCATTAAAACAGGCCGGGCTTATTCAAGGAACCATCGAGGGTACTTCGGTGTGTTATTGTTTAAACCCTGAAACGGTCGGGCTCATTCAAGTTTTCGCTTCGAATTTGTCTGCCGCGGTAGCACACCAAGATAAACCATGTTGTTAAAATTCAATTATTTAAAATGAAGTTATCCGCTTTAAAAGCATTTTTGTCCCGGGTGGATCAGGTGCAGTTTTCTTTCGCCAATGGTCAACATGTTCCAGTGCACGCCCACGTGACGGAAGTAGGTCAAGTGGTCAAAGATTTTATTGATTGTGGAGGACAGGTACACCATGTACGGAAAATTAGTTTCCAATTATGGGTAGCTGACGATGTGGAACATCGGCTCAGTCCTGCAAGGTTTTTATCCATTTTACAGCAATCTGAGCGCACCATAGGGCTTCCAGACGTGGACATTGAAGTGGAGTATCAAGGTGAAGCGACCCTTGGAAAGTTTTCCCTGGATGTGGCACAGGATACCTTATTGTTATTGCCCATGTACACCAACTGCCTTGCGCAAGATTTTTGTGGAATTCCCCAGAAAGCAGAAGCTCAACCTCAAGCCGTTGCAACACCCGTTTGTGCGCCGGGTAAAGGTTGTTGTTAATTATCAGCGCTCTGTTCCATGGGTTTTTTTGAAAAATACCTTTCCTTTTGGGTGGCCTTATGTATGTTGGCAGGGTTATTTCTGGGCGCTGTAGCTCCGGAAACGATGGTCTGGATCAGCCGGCTCGAATGGGCTTCCATTAATTTACCTGTAGCCGTTTTGGTTTGGCTCATGATTTATCCCATGATGGTGCAGGTGGATTTGTCCTCCATCCAACAATCCAAACCTTACACCAAGGGCATGCTCCTAACTTTAGCGGTAAACTGGTTGGTGAAGCCTTTTACCATGGCCTTTATATCCTGGTTGTTTTTTACCCGCATTTTTTCCCCGTGGATTCCGGCGGACCTTGCCGGCTCTTACATGGCGGGCGCTATTTTATTAGGTGCAGCGCCCTGTACGGCCATGGTTTTTGTTTGGTCTTACCTCACCAAAGGAGACGCACGCTTTACTTTAATTCAAGTTTCTGTGAACGATTTGGTTTTGTTGTTTGCTTATGTGCCTATTGTGCAATGGCTTTTAGGTGTTCAAAACATGACCATTCCCATGGATGTTTTGGTGGGTTCAGTGGTGTTATTTGTGCTTATTCCATTGGTCGCTGGTGGGTTGAGTCGCTATATTTTACTTAGAAAAAGGGGAGAGGCTTGGTTTATGAATGTCTTTTTACCCGTATTAAAGCCTATTTCCATTGCGGCCCTTCTGCTTACCCTTGTGCTTTTGTTCGCTTTTCAAGGAAAAACCATGTTGGCGCAACCTTGGCATATTGCCATGATTGCGGTTCCACTGGCTATTCAAACCTACCTCATATTTTTCTTGAGTTGGTGGGCGGGCAAAAAGTTAGGTTTACCTCATGCCTTATGTGCCCCTTCGGCGATGATTGGGGCAAGTAATTTCTTTGAATTGTCCGTGGCTGTGGCCATTGCACTTTTTGGACTTTCTTCCGGCGCTACCCTTGCGACGGTGGTAGGGGTTTTAATTGAAGTGCCCGTGATGCTTTCTTTGGTGTATTTGGCCAACCGGTGGCGATATCCAACGTCTTAGCCTTTAAAACGATGAAAAGAATATTGGTGTTATGCACCGGAAATAGCTGCAGAAGCCAAATGGCAGAAGCCTATTTACGGTTTTTTGGCCAAGGAAAGGTCTTGGTTTACAGTGCGGGAACAGCTCCCAAAGGGTTGCATCCTTTGGCCGTTCAGGTCATGTTGGAGGATGGAATGGACTTGCGTGGCCATCAATCTGAATCTATTGAGGTTTACTTGGGTCAACCTTTTGATGTGGTGCTCACGGTGTGTGACCATGCCAGTGAAGTTTGTCCCGTTTTTCAAGGTGGTGGGCTTCGTGTACATCACGCTTTTCTTGATCCTGCGCATGCGAAAGGCGAGCCGGAGGAAGTCCTGGCCGTTTTCCGTGAGGTGAGAGACCAAATCAAAATTTACGCAGAACGGTTTCTGCAGGAATTTCTTTCTTGAATAGAAGCGACTTTTAGGTGCTTTATCTCCCTAAAGTTATGGCGGTCCCAAGTTCAAATCCCACATATCCAATGACCAAATTGGTAGGGCCGATACCTGTAATTGGTGCAACGATGGCATTTCCGTTGTTTTCCTGTTCCTGCAGTTGAGAAAATCGCACATCGGCACTGCTTAGGTTGAAACCGGCACGCACTTGCCAACGACGGGTTAAAAATACGCGCAATGCCAAGCTTCCACTGATCATCAGACCTTGGGCATCTTCTCTGAAGAAACGTACGGTTTTGTCTACGCCATTATGGGTTAGTGCGACCGTTTGGGCCGGAAAGGTCACATTCATCACGCCGATCGCAAACCGTGAATCAATCATGACGCGTCCCCAATCGGAAATGTAGCCCATGCCTACTTGTCCCCAGGCCATTTGCCATGAATCGGACGTGACATTTTGAATGGTGGCACCGGGAAATTTATTGGCAGATAAAAGGTAGTTTTCCACTGCATTCCTCACTGCCGGATTTTTATAGGGCATGAATCCATAACCCCCGATGCCGCTAACACCTGTTCCCCTAAAAATATAACCGGTGACTTCCGCTTGGGTCATAAAACCCGGACCGGCATACCCCGGATTGGGACCACCTTGTTCTCCAAATTGTCCCATGGGAATGAGTGCCCCAATACTGAGTGCCGCATGATGCGGTGGCAAATAGGAAAAATCTGTCTCACTTTTCTTGTTTTCTTCCTTGGGCGCTTTTTCCTGCACAAATTCCACGGGCCCATCCCCCGGTTCTATGCGCGCAATTTGGGCAAAAGGGATGTATCGTTGGGTCGCACCTTCGCCCTTGGGTAGAAAATTTAACCCAAATCTTTTTCTTTCTACAATAGCTCCTTCCAGCGTCTGGCCGTTGGTTAGAACCACTTTGTCAGGTGGAATATAGCCCGGTGGGGTTTCTTTTTTCGGGGTGGCAGGGGCGTGAAATACTTGTTTGGTTCCATCCGCAAATTGAACCGATTCAATTTCTGAAACAGAAAGGATATAGCGGCTTTTACTTTCATCTGAGGGAAGCGTGTAGGAAACGAAGTCGTCTCCCACCTCTAAAATGGTACAGGTGATGGTTTCACCTGTTTTGGTTTTTAGGACATCTTGTGCGAAAATTCCTGATAATGAAAGCCAAAACAGACTAATTAGTCCGATGATGATGCTGTGTTTCATACGGGTCATTTTGCGCAAAAATCAATCCAATTTGAGCGAATAAATAGAAAGTTACGTTAATTTAAAAAGAAAGTAAAAAGGTGTAGATCTCAGCAATTTCTTTAAAACGCTGATAACGGCCTGTTTTTCCTCCATGCCCGGCTTCCATGTCTGTAAGAAGCAACAAACGTTGATGACCTGCGTGGTGGTCTCGAAGTTTAGCTACCCATTTGGCTGGTTCCCAATATTGTACCTGAGAATCATGATAGCCTGTGGTGACCAAAAGGTGAGGATATGTTGCTTTTTTCACTTGATCATAAGGCGAATACGCATACATCCGATGAAAGGCTTCCGGTTCTGCAGGGTTGCCCCATTCATCGAATTCGCCCGTAGTGAGTGGAATGCTGGTATCTAACATGGTGGTAACTACGTCCACAAAGGGAACTTGCGCTACGATGCTATGCCATAAGTCAGGCCGAAGATTCATAACGGCACCCATAAGCAAACCCCCGGCGCTGCCACCCATGGCTGATAATTGGTCAGGTGCCACCCAGCCTTCTTCGATTAAGCTTTCTCCACAGGCGATAAAATCCGTAAATGTGTTCATTTTATGAGCCATTTTTCCAGCCTCATACCAAGCACGTCCAAGTTCCTCGCCACCTCGGATGTGGGCAATCACAAACACCCAGCCCCGATCTAGTAAACTTAGCCGCGCCACAGAAAACTGTGGGTCAATGCTGATGCCATAGCTGCCATAGCCATATAATAATCCCGGGCCTGAGGGATTTCGGTCTTTTCTATAGACCAGCGACATAGGCACTTTTACGCCATCAGGTGCAGTGGCCCAGCGCCGGCAAGTGGCATAATGGGACGCTTCGTATCCTCCGGGAATCACTTGCTGCTTTTTCACCGTGAGGGATTGGTCTTCAAAGGAAAAGGCATACACCGTGGTAGGCGTTACCATGGAAGTGTACTGGAAAAGGTAATGTTGGGTATGGTAATCGGGGTTGTTTAGCCCGTAGACTGTATATACTTCGTCAGGGAAAGAAATGGTAAAGGGTTGGTCTAGATGATGCCAAGGCCTGAAGACTACATAGGTTTGGGCGTTCCGACGTTCCAGTCGTAAAATGCCCCTGGCAAAAATTTCTTGTTCTTCTACCAAGGTGGCGGGGTCATAAGGAATGAACGGTGTCCAATCTTCCATGCTTTGCGTATTCACAGGCGCTTGCATGGTGCAGAAATTTTCCGCGTTAAGGTTGGTTTTGATGAGCCATTTTCCTTCAAAATGCTCGGCCCGATAGCGCACGCCACGTTTTCTGGGTGCGATGGAAACAGGAGGCAAATGGGGCTGGGCAGCAGGTACTACATAAGCTTCAGACGTCAGGGTGGCTTCAGAGTGAATAAGGATATAGTTACCATCCTTGGAGGAACTTACCTCACAGGAAAACGTCTCATCTTTTTCCTCAAAGACCAACCTGCTGTGTTTAGATTCCCGTTGATACAACCAAATTTGAAAACTTCGTAAGGTTTGTTCGTCCTTTAAATCGTAAAAAAGGGTAAGGTTGTCTGCCGCCCATACATAGCTTCCATCTGTGTTTTCTACCTGATCGTCGAGATCTTTTGCTGCTTCGATATCGCGAATATGCAGGGTGTATTTTCTGCGGCCGGTGGTGTCTGCACCAAATGCCAGGAATCTGTTGTCCGGACTTACCGCAAGCCCCGTAATATCTATGTAGGCCAAACCTTCGGCCCTTTGATTTACATCTAACAAAATCACCTCTTCCGTTTCACCGATTTTTTTTCGGCAGTAGATGGGATATTCTTTCCCTTCTTCGAAGCGTGTGTAATACTCAAATCCTCGAAGAGGAAAAGGAACGGAGGTGTCTTCTTCCGGAACGCGACTTTTAATCTCCTGAAAAATAGTATGTTCAAGTGAGCTGTAGGGGGCAAGCTCCTGCTTTGCGTATGCGTTTTCAGCATTCAGATAAGCCAAAACGTCCGGGCTGTCACGTTCATGCATCCAGTAGTAAGGATCTTGTCTGGAAACGCCATGTTCAAGGTGAACATGATTTTTTTTAGTCGCTACGGGTGGCTTCATGGAACAAAGATACAGAATGGTTTAGGGAAATGGGGGAGGGCAGGGAAAAGGGAAATTGGAAAAGCCATGAAAAAAGCTGTAATTTGTAACAGCAGGAATTAGGAAAACCAAGGGCATGAGGAACATAAATGCGCTAATTACAAGTTTAAATTCAAAGATCGAGAAGTTGATGATCCTGCACCGCCAAAGTGAAGAGGAGCGGATGCAATTGCTGGCCGAGCGGGAAGATTTGCTGACCATCATTCGGGAATTAAAACATAAGCAGGACATTTTGGAGCAGTCGTTGGTTCAAACCGGACCACGGGTGGCTAGCTCAGGTTGGTCTGAAGTCCATGGGCAAATAGACCAACTTTTATTGGACATTGAAGAGGCCTTGAGCCAAAAGAAAAAGCCAGAATAATGGAAAAAAAGGTAATGAACCTCACCATTGCAGACAGAACCTACCCTTTGCATGTGCGGGAAGGGCAGGAGCAAATCATGGAAAAGGCGGCAAAAATGCTCAACGAGCGCATCCAAGATTATGCGACACGTTTTAAAGTGCAGGACCGCCAAGACTTAATGGCCATGGCCGCTTTGGAAATTTGTAGTCGCTATTTTGAGGTATTAAAATCAGAGAAATCAAGTGAGGATGAGAGTATTGTGTCCCGCCTAATGGAGATAGACCAGTTTTTGGGGCAGCACCTTCAGCAGTATTAATTCATGGCAGGTGGCTCAAAATCCACCTCCAAGCCGTAAGTTTGCACCGCACTACGTGCCATTTTTTAAAGAGAAACAATTCATGGATAGTACAACAATAATTACCGTAATCATCACAGCCTTAGCTGGTACGGGCGGCGGAATAGCCGCCGGCTGGTATGGTCTGAAGAAGATGACGGCCTCCCAAATAGCGGCTACACTTAAAAAAGCCGAGGAAGATGGAGAGGTCATCAAGGAGAAGAAGATTCTTCAAGCCAAAGAGCGTTTTCTTCAACTGAAATCGGATCACGATAAGCAGGTTCAGGCGAAAATGCGCGAAATGCAGGACCTTGAGAAAAAGCATGCCCAAAAAGAATTGCAGCTCAATCAAAAACTACAGGAAATAAGTAAAAAAGAGCAAGAGCTGGCCCGTCTGAAATCGGATTATGAGGCCCAGATGGAGGTGATAGAGAAGAAAAAAGTAGAGCTGGAGAAAAACCACCGCCGTCAGGTGCAACAGTTGGAAACCATCGCTGGTTTATCACAAGAGGATGCGAAAAGTCAGTTGGTGGAGGCCCTGAAAAATGAAGCCAAAACCCAAGCCATGGGATTTGCGCAGGAAATTTTGGAAGAGGCCAAATTAAATGCCACCAGAGATGCTAAGAAAATTATCATTCAAACCATTCAACGGGTAGGCACAGAAACCGCAGTTGAAAATGCCATTACCGTTTTTAATATTGAAAGTGACGATGTGAAAGGACGGATTATTGGTCGCGAAGGCCGCAACATCCGTGCCCTTGAAGCAGCCACCGGTGTAGAAATTATTATTGATGACACCCCGGAGGCCATCGTTTTAAGTTGTTTCGATCCGGTTCGCAGAGAGGTGGCCCGCTTGTCTTTACACCAATTGGTCACCGATGGTCGGATTCACCCGGCCCGAGTGGAAGAAGTGGTAAATAAAGTTCGTAAGCAAATCGAGGAAGAAATCCTTGAAATTGGAAAGCGGACGTGTATCGATTTGAACATTCACGGTTTGCATCCCGAACTCATGCGTTACGTGGGTCGCATGCGCTACCGTTCCAGCTATGGACAAAACTTATTGCAGCATAGCCGTGAGGTTGCCAATCTTTGTGCGCTCATGGCTACAGAACTAGGTTTGAACCCTAAGATTGCCAAACGTGCCGGATTATTGCATGACATTGGGAAAGTGCCCGAAGGCGAAACCGAATTACCACATGCTATTTATGGGATGAAATTGGCAGAAAAGCACAAGGAAAAACCTGAAGTATGCAATGCCATTGGCGCCCACCACGATGAGGTAGAAATGACATCTTTGTACGCACCCATCGTTCAGGTGTGTGATGCGTTGAGCGGTGCTCGCCCCGGCGCACGAAGGGAAATTGCCGAATCCTACATTAAACGAATCAAAGACTTGGAAAATCTTGCTTTGGATTACCCGGGTGTGATTAAATGCTTCGCTATCCAGGCTGGTCGTGAATTGCGGGTGTTGGTCGAATCAGATAAGGTGTCTGATGCGGATGCCGATGGATTGGCTTTCAACATTTCACAAAAAATCCAGAGTGACATGACCTATCCCGGGCAGGTGAAAGTGACCGTGATTCGTGAGAAACGTTCGGTCGCCATTGCCCGATAAGTAACCTTTGGTTTATTGAAAAAAAGGCTGTATTTTTGCCACCCATTTATTTTACACGTATAAATACATACGCATGCCAGTAAGACTTCGTCTTCAAAGACACGGACGCAAGAGCCGTCCCTTCTACTATGTAGTAGCTGCCGATTCCCGGTCTCCACGTGATGGAAAGTTCATCGAGAGAATTGGTTCTTATGACCCCACTTCCCAGCCTGCCACCATCCTTTTGGATGTGAATGCAGCGGTACGTTGGTTGCAAAATGGTGCTGAACCCACCGACACCGTACGTGCTATTTTGGGTTACAAAGGGGCATTGTACAAAAATCACCTACTGAATGGTGTACGCAAAGGCGCCTTTGACCAGGCAGAAGCTGAGCGTCGCTTTACCCTTTGGATAGCTGAAAAAGAATCTAAAGTAACCGGACATTCCGATAGCATTCGGAAAGCAAAAGATGCGGCCCGTGCAGATGCTTTGGCTGCTGAGCGTGCCGTAAATGAGAAACGTGCCCAGGAAGCCGCTGCTGCTGCCGCCGCCGCCGAAGCTGCTGTGGTTGCCGAAGAAGCTGCGCCTGAAGTGGAGGCTACTCCTGAAGTAGCTGCTGAAGGTGAAACTGACACCACTGCTGAAGCCTAAGAAATGCAAGAGACCGATTGCTTTCAGGTAGGCTATATCCGGAAAGTACACGGTTTACAGGGTGCTACAGAAATTTTTTTAGATGTAGATGTACCCGAAGAATATGCTGAATTGGAATCATTCCTTGTCCGTTTTCCGGAAGGAATGATTCCTTTTTTTATGACTTCTTTTCGCATGCAAGGAGCCAAATCCATTGTACAATGGAAGGGGATTCAAACCGTGGAACAAGCGGCCACAATGGTCGGGAAAGAATTATGGCTACCCTTGAGCCTGTTGCCCGCCTTAAAAGATCCTAAACAATTTTACTATCATGAATTGCCCGGTTGTCAGGTAAAAGATGCCGAAACCGGTGCATTACGTGGTGTTATTTTAGATGTGTATGACCACAGCAGCAACTTGTTGGTCGAAGTGAAAGATGCTCAAGGGGAAATTCACCTTTTTCCTGCACCGGATGCCCTTTTGGTGGGTTTAGACAGAGCGCAAAAAATTTTAACCCTTAGGATTCCCGAAGGACTCTAAGGTTCAATTTTAGACAACGTATCTAATATTATAGAAGTCTATTAAACAGGATTTTAAGGACATGTTGAAAGTGTGACATGGTCCTTTTTCTTATTAAATGCTGGGATTATTTTCAGGAAGGATGGATGGCAGGGTGGCAAGATAGGGGATAATGAAAGGAGGGTTGGTCTTGCCCAAGGGTTTGGGGAATGGGTAGGGAAATGTGGGTTCCATTTTCATTGAAATCATTCGGTACCACGCTGACGATGTTGTGTTAAGTGTATTAAAATCAAGGTTTAGAAAAATTTGATAGGTGTTTCTGATGGATGCATGGTCCATAGGTCTTTTGGGATTTGAAGGGAATGTTTTGTAAGATTGGTTTTATTTTTGAATCAGCTGTTCTAACCCAATGGTATGGAATAAGACCCCGCGTTAAGGGATCGACACGCCACATTGCGTTGAGGGCCGTTGGCGCCAAGTTTAAAAGGACAGATAACAGCACAAGATGAATGTAAAATCAATCTTTCAATCAAAAAACTTACAAAATCCATTGACTTTTGATATGACGCAGTTATTCAATTTAGGAATTATGCCCAGACCACAGAGCGTTTTGTTTAGTTCTAAAGGATGGATGAATGTATTTAAGGTTAATCACTCACGAATGTTTACCACTTTTACTGAAAGGTCGGTGGTAGATAGTTCAGCGACATAAGTTTTAGCAACAATTCAAGTTGACAGCCCCGATGACCTTGACAGAATCAAACAACTTACTCTTGAAAGTGGGACACTTCGTTGACGAACGTCTACCGCCAACGGATAGATGTATTACCTCACATTTGTAGACCTTTACGGAAACCCCTGAAGTTTCAACCTACGACACTCAAATACTACACTTAGCATTTACTGGAGATGGAGAAAATAATAATCCAAACAACCGTTTCGGCTAACAGGCAAAAAGTTTGGGATTGCTACACACGACCCGAACATATTACCCAATGGAATTATGCCGACTCAAGTTGGCACTGTCCGGCAGCAACAAACGATTTAAAAGTTGGTGGCCGCTATTTTGCAAGAATGGAAGCAAAAGACGGAAGTTATGGTTTTGACTTTGATGCGATTTACAAAGAAGTCAATCCAGGACGAAGTTTTACATATGAGTTTGGTGGACGACTTGCAACTATTGAGTTTAATGAGGCAAACGGACAAACAGAAGTAACCGTGACATTTGACCCTGAAACAGAAAATTCATTGGATTTACAAAGACAAGGTTGGCAAGCCATTTTGGACAACTTTAAAAACTATACAGAGGCCAATTGATGGTCGAAAGAAAAAAACGTTTCTTATACGATTGAAGTCAATGGACAGGTGGTAATATATTTGGCGTGTACATTGACATGAATTCATTGACCTTAAGTGCGTAGCGATTAAATTGATTATCTTTAGTAATCAATTTAGCCCTTATGTCCATTTCAAATTCCCCTTTTTTCTTTTTTACCTTGGTGCTGGTCTTAGGATGTCAACGTAGCACGGAACCTGTTAAAGGGACTTTACAAGCGCCGGGATGGCAAGATTCCAGTGTTACTCCAACGGAGGTTGTGTCTTCAGAGGTGTCCAATCCGCAGATGATCAACAAGGATTTCATCATCCAGAGTAAAAGAGTTGGGAGGTTTCTCCTTGATAAACCATGGCGCGCAACAGCAGCCTCGTATGGTTTTGATTATACCCAAGGTTTTGGAGAATGTATAGATGCATGTTGTAATGGCGGATTTCATCTTTTTAAAAAAGGAGAGCCGGATCATGTTTGGCTAACGGTAGGTGCGATGCCTTTCGACCTTGAGGCAGATGAAAGTCGATACGCAAAGCGCAAAGATGTGTTTTTTATTACCTCCGATAATTGTTCAGGATGGTACAAGGGGGACCATGTATTCAATTTTCAGCTGTATGATAAAGCTTTTCAAACCATAGAAGGTGTTGGCGTAGGGACAAGTTTGGCGGAATGTGAGCGCATTTTTGGTACACTTGATTTTCAGGTGGGTTGGATTGAAGAAGATGCCAATGCACTTTTTTTTATGGTAGATTTATATGAGGGTGTCGGGTTTATTCTTGACGCAGAAGACTATAAGGAAGGGTGGGAAGCCCTTAGTTATAGGGAAGAAAAAGGGCCACTTAAGGTGTCAGATTTTAAAAGTACTACGGTTATTCAAAGGATTGTCATAGGGGGTAGGTGAAAAATAATATTAAAAGTCTATTTTACTGAATGGTGTGGATGAATTGTCATTAATCCTTGGGGTAAATTACATCCTGTTAAAAAGTCTTAGTAACCTTGGGGTGGCAAAATTTTGTCGGTTAGGTGTAAGGGGTTTAAACTTCTCTAAATAAGTATTAAAGATTGTTTTAAGTGTCCATCTGGGTGAAAAATGCTCATCATTATTGTTAGGTATTATCGTAGTTGAGGGTTGTGGGGTAAGAATATGTTTTTAAATTTGAAACGTATCTTACATGAAAAAACATTGACTTATGGCCTTTACGATGACCAAAATTCGCATGTTCCTTATGTTTCTTGGGCTTTTTTTTGGGGCAGTTCAGGGACAAAGTTTTGTTTTAAGTACTGTGCCACCGTTGGCTGGTGGAAATGGATTGGGTGCGATTGCATTTACGGTTACTGCTTCAAATGTCATTCGCATTGATAGTTTGGCGGGTGCTTTTGCAGGAACAACGCCCGGTCCAATAGAAGTTTGGTCAAAGCCAGGTGGTTTGGGTTCAGTTCCTACTGTAGATGCGGTTAATGGTTGGACCTTGCATGGTTCAGCCGTAATGACACCCCAATCCGCTTCGAATAGTTCACCTGTTTTACAGGTCATCCCAGTGAATGTGGGTGTAGTTATAACCCCTGGGCAAACCTATTCTTTCGCTTTTGGAAGACCATCAGGCGCTTCTACGCCAACCACTATCTATACCACGTATTCTACGGCTTTGCCTTCTACAGTATCCGATGCCAATTTGACCATTAATTTGACTCCGGGTCAAAGTTATGGTGGAAATTTTCCAGGTCCCAATTTAGACCGCATGTTCAACGGAACCATTTATTATACACCGCAAACTACCCCAGGGACTAATTTGCTTGCGCAAGGATTAACTGTAGGTTCTACCTGTCCTGGAACCACTACACTTTCCATGGGTGTATTTAACATTGGTAGTACCCAAGTAACCAATGGAACCATTCAATGGCAAATCAATGGTGTTTCACAACCAGCCGTACCCTTTTCTCAGCTGGTAGATACCATTGGTAGTGTAAATGGATTTAGCGGCAATTTGCCTATAGGAAATGTGGTGATGCCTTCGGTGGGAACTCCTTTAACCATTAAGGCTTGGACCAGTTTGCCCAATGGTGTGGCTGATTCAGATCCCACCAATGATACTGTTACTGCGGTGTTTAATTCCTCTTTGAATGGAACTTTTACCTTAGATCCTTTGCTTCCATCTGGGGGTGGTAATTTTCAAACTTTGAACGCTTTTGCCAGCGCATTATCTCAGTTTGGTGTTTGTGGTCCTGTGGTTTTAAATGTAAGTCCAGGTGTCACTTTGAATGAACAGGTCATTTTCAATACCATTCCTGGAAGTAGTAGTACGAACACCATACGCATCAATGGTCAAAATGCTACCGTAAGTTTTTCGCCTACAACAAGCGATAGGCATGTATTACGGTTTTCCGGAGCTTCATTTGTTACGGTAGAAAATTTGAATGTATTGGTTACGGCGCCTGATTTTGGGTATGGGATTCATTTTATCAATAATTGTCGGTTCGATACCATTAGAAATTGCAGCATTAGCTTTCCAAACTTAACCACCACTACCACTACTGCAACCGCCGGGATTTTGGCTTCTGCTAGTTTAACTTCGAACGTATCCTCAGGACTTACTTGTAGTTATTGTGCTTTGGAAGGAAATACCATTTCCGGGACAGGTTCTGCGGTTGGGCCTTATTATGGCATTTCTTGGTACGGAACAGGTCTTACCGGAACCAACGGTAGCCGAATTGTCAATAACATCGTTCGGGATTTCCGATTTGGTGGTATTCGGGTAAATAATGGAGATACCATTGAAGTGTCTGGAAATGAGGTTTCTAGGCCAACTATTACCAACATTACCACCTATTATGGATTGTATGCTACCGGTACCATCAATAACCTTCGAATGTTCAATAATAAAGTACATTCCCCAGCTGGTACGCCTTCTTCCAGTACGTCTGTAGTTTATGGCATTTACACCAGCGCAGATGCTACTTCTGTCGGTCCTAATATCATAGCCAATAACTTGGTTTACAACCTGAATCTGAATGGAACGGAGTATGGTATTTATGGTGCTTCTCCAGACCATAATTACATTTACCATAATACTGTAGTTCAGGATAATAGTGCGGCGACCACTTCTTCACTTTCGGCCGGAGTATTTATTTCGGGCATTGGCGCAGGGGCTCAGGTTTTGAATAACCTGTTTGTCAATAGTCGCGGCGGCACAGGGCCAAAGTATGGAATCTATTACTCTGCCAATGGCGTGGTAACTACTTCAAATAACAACCTCGTATTTATTAATGCCACGAACCCTAATTTCGGATTTATTGGAACGGCACAAGCCACCCAATCTGCTTTTGTGGCTACATCCGGAGGAAATTACGATGTGAATAGCCTCACGATTGACCCGCAATTTAACAATCCTGCGATTTTAGATTACACGCCCACCAATCTTTTGGTTAATGGTGCTGGTTTTGGCCTTCAATCTTTGGTTCCACAAGATATCAACGGCAATGCTCGTCCTACTTTACCCGATCCAGGTGCCTTCGAGTCACCTGGTGCTGCGTATGATTTACAGGTCAGCAGTATTCTTCAACCTTCGGGTTCCATTTGTGCCAGCGCAGATTCGGTGCGTGTTCGCGTCCTGAACAATGGATTTAATGTGGTGAACACGGCTCAGGTGGAATGGTCTGTCAATGGTATAGCGCAAGTTCCGGTGAATCTTTCCGGTTTGGGGCTTTCCAATGGTCAATTTGCGGATGTTACCTTAGGCTTAGGCAGCTTTATAGGTCAAGGTCCCTTTGTAATTCGCGCTAATTCGCGCATTCCGAATGGTAATCCTGACCAAGTTCCTCAGAATGATACATCAGCAGTAACGCTTTTTGCCGGAATGCAGGGAATTTACACCCTTGACCCGAACCAACCCATTTCTGCAACCAACTTTCAAACCATGGGTTCTTTTGCGCAGGCCTTAAGTCAGCGCGGCGTTTGTGCAGCGGTTGAACTGCAGGTATTGCCTACGGCGGTGCTTACAGAACAAGTTTCCTTTACTGCTGTGCCAGGTGCTTCAGCCACCCGAAATATTCATGTGCGTGGGCAAGGTGCGACCCTTCAATTTGCACCGATTAGTCCAAGTTTTGCGGTCCTACAATTTAATAGTGCTTCTTATTTTACCGTAGATAGTTTGCGCATTGCGACCACTGGAACCACCACAGGTTATGGGGTTCATTTTACCAATGGTAGCAGCTATGATACTTTAAGGTTTTGTACCATTGATATTTCATCTATCACCAGCACAACGGCTTTAAATTCCGGTGGAATCATTGGCTCTAGTTCACCCACCAGCAACACCACGGCCGGAAATATTTGTAATTATTGTTCCATAGAAAGTAATAGGATTGAGGGAGGTGTAGCCGGCGGAATGTATTACGGGATTCGATTGAATGGTAATCCGGACGGATCTGGACTTCAGCGCACTCGTATTGTGAATAACGAGATTGCCAATCCTTATTTTTACGGGATTTACCTAATGGCGGGAGATAGTGTGGAAGTCGCCCGAAACTTGGTGCATCGACCCACTAAACAAACCATTACCACATTTTATGGTATTTACTTGACCGGAGATGGTACAAATTATCGGGTGCATGCCAACAGGGTTAAAAATCCTGTCAATACCCTCACGTCCACTTCTTCCGTGTATGGAATTTATTCCGCGTTAGACGCTACACCAACCGGACCCAACCTCTTTTACAATAACCTGATTTCAGATTTTAACAGCAATGGTATCCAATACGGATTATATGGTGCAAGTCCAGAGCACAATTATTTTTACCATAATACCGTAAGCCTAGATCATCAAGGCGGGACCTCTTCTAGTTCCATTTATGGGGTGTATTTTTCAGGCGCCTCTGTGGGAACTCAGTTTGTGAATAACATGGTTTCCGTGACGAGGAATTCAAGTGGAAGTAAATTTGGTCTTTATTTGTCTTCAGGGACAGCTTTGGCCGTTAGTGACTATAACAACATCTGGGTTTCCGGAACAGGGACCAATCTTTATGGCTACCTTTCTGCCAATCGCATTACCCGAGCAGATTTTAATTTAGCGAGTGGTTTATTGAATTTAGAAGCCAATTCAGATACGCTGAATCCCAATTTTGTGAATCCCCTTTTGGATGATTATACACCGGGCAATCTCTTTTTGAATGGTCAGGGAACCAATTTACAAAACCTTGTGCCAAACGATATCTTGGGCGTAGCAAGGCCTACCACGCCGGATATGGGTGCATTTGAGTTTGTTCCTGCGCCCAATGATGCTTCGCTTATTGCTTTAATTTCACCAACCACTACTTTTTGCTCGGGTACCCAGCCAGTGACCATTCGCTTAGGAAATCCAGGCAATGCCACGTTGAATAGTGTAACGGTTGTGCTTACCTCGAACGGGCAGCCAGTTCTTTCGACCAACCTTTCAGGATTAGGTTTGGCCTCCGGAAATGACACTATTTTGACCGTTGGAACGTATAATTTATCCGGTTCCGGTCCTTTAAATTTACAAGCCTATGTGTCTTTGCCCAACAATACCCCCGATTTAAATAACCTGAATGATACCATTAATCTGGTTGCTTACAATGGTTTGTCGGGAGCTTATACCCTGAATAATTTGCTTCCCACCGGAGGTGTCAATTTTCAGTCCTTTTTCGCCCTTGACAGTACCTTGGCCTTGAGAGGCCTATGCGGACCTGTAGATGTGTTTGTACAGCCAGGTCAAACTTTCAATGAACAAGTTCTTTTCCAGAATTATCCCACCGCTTCTATTCAAAGACGCATTCGCATTCATGGCCAGGGTGCTACGGTATCCTTTGCGCCGTCTTCCACCCTGGAATATGTGATGGCTTTTAACGGTGGTTCCTTTATTCGGGTAGATAGCTTGAATATTGTAGGTACTTCTGCTACCGCTGGTATAGGCGTATTATTTTTGAACCAAGCTGCTCATGATACCTTGGTGGATTGTACCATTGACTTATCTGCAGTTACTTCTACGAGTAGCACTGCCAGTACCGGTATTGCCGCATCAGGTAGTTTTTCCAGTCCTTCGACAGCAGGTACTAATCTTTCTAATTCAGCTTTTATTCGGAACCGAATTATTGGTGGTGCCGGTGGAGGTGGATACAATGGCATTCGACTTAACGGACTTACCAATGGTACCGGTGTTGAAGATATCTTGATTCAAGATAACATCATCAGTGATTTTTACCTGTATGGTATATATTTGAACAATACAGATTCTGTTCGTATCCGAGGAAATGATATTAGTCGGGCCAATCGAACTGCGCTTTCTACCTTTTATGGTATCGCTGTTTTTGGAAATAGTAACCGGGTTTGGGCAGAGGGTAACTTAGTGCATGATGCGTTTAATGCGAATCCTGCATCTACCTCTACAACTTATGGTTTATACTCTTCAGCTACACCTACCTTGGGTAGAACGGTGAATTTTGTAAATAACAAGGTGTATAACATGAACGGAAATGGTATCCAATATGGTATTTATGGAAGTACGCCTGCCAATACACGCTTTTACCATAACACCATTGTGTTAGACCAGTCTTTGGTAGGGACAAGCGCCGCTTATGGAATGTACTTTACAGGCGCGGGAGCTGGTTTAGAGGCGTTGAACAACCTCATTTACATGACCCGAAATACGTCTTCTACTTCTTATGGTATGTATTTTACAACCTCCGCCACGCCTGCTCGATTGGATCACCAGGTGGTTTATATGAGCAATGCTACTGGCGCTGCAGCGTATGGATTTATCGCCAATGCCTTGCAGCAGACAAGAATTGACTTTTTCCAAGCCAGCGGTGGGAATGCCTTTGAAGGTAATTCCGTAGAGGCTGATCCTTTCTTCCTCAATCCCCAAACAGGGAACTACCAGCCAACCAATCCATTGGTTAATAATACAGGGTTGTCATTGTCGCCTGTGGTAACGACAGATTATTTTGGTAACCCAAGATCGCTAACCCCAGATGCCGGCGCCATCGAATGGAGCCCTGCGCAAAATGATGCAGGGGTAGCCCAGCTTGTACAACCGGGTGGACCCGTTTGTCCCGGAAACCAAAGCGTGTTGGCCATCATCACCAATGCAGGCTTAGATACTTTACAAACCGTTCAAGTCAATTGGGAGGTAAATGGTGTGGGGCAGCCTCCGGCCTCATTTACCGGCTTAGGTTTGGCCACCACCCAGGACAGCCTATTAAATCTAGGGAATTTCAACTTCCTTCCCGGATTGGCTTACACCCTGAAAATTTGGACTTCCGCTCCAAATGGACAAGCCGATGCCCAGCCGTTGAATGATACCTTGGTGCTTACCATGAATCCTGGTATGCTGGGGACGTACACTGTTGATGCCGGAAGCCCAATCTCTGCTACAAATTTCCTTTCTATTCCGGATGCCATCACCGCACTTGCTAACGCAGGGGTTTGTGGTCCGGTGATTGTAGATGTGGTTACACCCATTCACAATACCCCAGTGGTAATTCCACCCATTTCAGGTACCAGTGCTGTGAATACCATAACCTTGCAATCTCAAGCCCAGGATTCTTCAGCAGTGACCCTTGTGGTGAATGGAACTTCCTCCTTGAATTATGCCCTTCGGTTAGATGGTTGTTCCTTTGTACGGGTGCGCCATCTCACGTTACAAAATACCAATGGCTCCAATGCAAGGGTGTTAGAAATTCGGCCAAATACTTCTGATAATGAAGTGTCCCATTGCCGTCTAATTGGAGATAGTTTGAGCACTACCTTGAGCACACTAAGGGCGAATATCTATGCGCTGGGTGTTGGAATGCAAAGGAACGTGATCCGACAGAACCGCATTGTGGGTGGTGGTTATGGGGTGTATTGGTATGGAAATACATCAGGAAACAATACGGACAACCAATTGGAAAACAATTTCTTTACCACCCAAGTCTTTTATGCTGGAGATTTCCGTTACCATACCGGTTTAACGCTCCATGGTAATGAGGTTCGCTTTAATACGGGGGTTACGGTTCAAACGTATGGTTTCAGAGTGTTGGATGCAGCCACCGGACTTAAAGTTACTGCGAACCTTATCGTGGGTTCAGGCGATCACCCCTACAATAGCATTCGTGTAGAAGGCGGGGTCGCTGCAGTGCCTGCCTTGGTGGCCAATAATATGTTGGTTTCAGGTTCTGCCAATACCGTGAGTACTTTATTCCAATTGTATTTGACCAATGTTTCCAACGTGCAGGTGGTACATAATTCCGCTACTTTATTAGGAAATGCCACTGGATCTTCCCATTTGTACGCAGGAAATGTGAGTGGACTGGACTTGTTAAACAACAACTTTACCAATGCCATAGGCGCCTCCGTTTGGTTTATGGATGCCAATGTAAGTTTGGGTCAATCCAACCATAATAACCTATACACGACTGCATTTACTCCATTCTTCTGGAACGGAATTGGTTTAAGTAATCTTGCGGCATGGCAAACGACCACTTCTTCCGATGCGAACTCTATCTCCGTGCCACCTTCCTTCTTTGGTGTGGATGATTTACATACCTGTGATCCGGCGTTGGCTTCAGCAGGTATCGCCGTTCCTAGTGTTCCAGCGGATTTTGATGGAGAAGTTCGCAGTACACTTACGCCTTCCATAGGTGCGGATGAATTTGCGGTTAATCCGGTGTATTCACTTGGACCGGATATACAGAAGTGTGCAAATGCTTCTATTGTGTTAAGTGGAAATCCAGTATTTGGCGCCACTTATACTTGGAATACCGGCGCGACCACACCTACTTTGAGTGTGACCACCCCAGGTTTGTACCATGTTACGGTCACTACAGTATGTGGTTCTACTACCGATTCCATCTTGGTGAGCAGTTTACCAGGTCCGGTGGTTTCCTTTAGCCATGTGGTGAGTGGAAGCACTGTTACATTTACCAACACTTCGCCAGGCTCAGGTCTTACGTTTAACTGGGATTTTGGAGATGGAAATGGAGCGGTTACAGAGAATCCGGTATACACTTATTCCGTGCCAGGAAATTACAATGTCACCTTAACGGTAACCGATTCTTGCGGGGTGTCTAACAGTGCGGTTCAATTGGTAGATGCCAATCCTTGTATACCCATAGGGGTTGGATTTACTTCTGCGGTGAATGGGGCCACGGTTTCCTTTACCCAAACATCTACCGGAACCGGTTTAGCCTCTGCCTGGGATTTTGGGGATGGAAATACCTCCAACCAAACCAATCCTACACATACCTATGCAAATCCGGGCACGTACACTGTTTTACTCACGGTGACCGATTCTTGTGGGTTTACCGACACCCTGAGTGCGCAAGTGACTGTTGCTACTTCAGGGTTGGAGGAAGGTCCAAGCAGTGGTATAGTAGCTTATCCCAACCCATCGAACACCTTCGTGGTGGTTCGAAGTACGTCTGATCAAACGATTCAGTATCGGTTGATGGATCCAACGGGACGTGAGGTGAGAATTGGAATTTGGGCAAGTGGACAAGGCGTGTTAGATGTGGCCCAACTGCCAAGTGCCACCTATGTTTTAGAATTGTTACAGGCTGGAAAGCGCCACGTGATATCAGTGGTGGTTCAGGGCTAATAAAGGGTTTGTTTGAAGAATGAAAGGCGGTCTCGAGTAGAGGCCGCCTTTTTTTTGTGCAGGAGAAGTTGTTGTTTAGCGTGTCTAGAATCCTATTTGTGTAAGGTTCTTCCAATTTAATAATCCAATTATCGGCTTATTGGATTTCGAAAGCAATCATCCGCTATTTTCATTTAATTCATTCCTAGAAAGATTAACTTTTGAGATAAGGTAGGCTGCGTTTGGCATTCATCATTACCGACCCAAGCTTTTAGGCTTGTCATGCCCAAGGCAATAAAACCTATTTTATGTTTGTAGCAATGCCTGGGCTCAGACTTATCCTTCAATTGCGTTCACTCAATCTTATTGAGCTGGTCCATTTTCTTAATGACGACCCTGCCTTCTTCGTTTCGAATAATGCAATTTACATCGTCTTTAAAGCTAATGATGGTTCCTGTTTTCTGCCCAAACATCTCGGTCCATGTGACTTTGTCGCCTACCTTAAGTCTTTTAAAAGCAACTTCAGTTTCTATACCCCAAACATCACCACTTGCTGCAAAGTACTGGCGTTTTGGGTTCCGTCTTCGCTTGATTTTATAGAATTTTACATTCATTAAAAATTCACCTCCGGGGACTTTTTTAACCGCTTGATCGATGGCTTCTTCAAGAGAAGTTGCCCTTGATTTTCGCATTTCTTTTCTGCTACTACCTTCATAGCGGGAGAGTAACTTATAATCCTCCAGCCGTTCAATATTTCGGCAGGAAACCATATTGAGTTGCCCAATGTGGTCTATATGGACGCAACTTGTAAAAAGTGAAATGAAGCAAAGGGAGAAAAAGAATGTTTTCATGTTTATGACTTTATGATTGGTTGATCCGTTGTGCTTTTTAGCACCACAGGTTTAGTTGCCCAAACCAGTCATTGCCATTATGCACAAAATCGGCAGCAAGGATAAGACACCCTGTTACTCCATTTTTAAGAATTTAATAATCGCTCCTTTTTGCTCCCTCAACGTAGCCTTAGAGTCGATGAGCGTGATAAAAAAAATCCGGACCCACACCTGTTGGATCCGGATTTGGATGGCGCATGAAATTATTTACGTGCCTTCGGATGAAAAGGGGAGGCTTCGATGATTCCGAGGTAATAACTCGGATGAATGCGTTTCAACGCTTCTGCGATGCGCGGGTCTTCCGGAGAATGCTCCGTTTGTAGTTCCGGGTAAAAAGCCATTTTCCGAAAATCTTCCGAAGTAAAAGTGGAGGTTAAGGACGAAATGGCCAATTGGGCAAATGCATTAAACATGCCTCCCACCTGACTTTGAAGTCGATTGTCGGCATTGGGCGTGGTCATTAGCCGTCGGCTAGTATTGTCAGGAGGGAAGGTTGTCTGCGGGTCCGAGAATCCATGGGTAGACAGATTCGACGTTTCTGGTTTGGAATAAAATGTAGCGTATTCGGACAAGGCATTCAGGTAAGCCCAAACGTTCTGTCCTAACTCCAGTGCGTAGGGGCGTTTTAAATAATCTACATGCTCCGGGACCTCCCATTCTTCTAAGGGTAAAGGCATGTTTTTAAGCCATTTGATTTTTTGCAGGATCACCCTTCCATACTGTTTTAAGTAACAAGGATTGAGTGCGATGGGCTGACCAATATGGGAAATGTCAATGGTGAGTTTACTCGCATCTTGGTATCCGGTAATGATGCCATTTACACAGGCAAAACGCGAAAATCCAAGTTTAAGGTGGATTTTAGTAGGGGTATCATAGCCATATTCGATGACCAAAAAGGGGTGGAATTTCTCCGCTCCCATGGTGTAGCTTTTATTCATGCTACCTATTTTAAGCATGAAATTCGCCTTGTTGTGTGGGCTTGTAAACTGAAAAACATGTAGGTTTTCCAAAGTCGTTTCAAAGAAGGTTTCTGCCCAACCAATGCATGCATAGACCACATTTTCATAGGTTGAAAAGCGCCATGGTGTTTTCAGTGCTTTGTATTGGAATTTCGCCCCATTCGGTCCGAAGGGTTTTCCGACAACCCTGAAATAGTTGTTGTCGATGTTCAGTTGTTCTGCCTCAAAAAAGAGTTGATGAGGGCTCATGATGTCTTGTAATCGCATGGTTTTTTCTTTCAAAGGTCTGTCTTGCTGACATGGCCTTGGAAAGGAAAAAATGAACGTACCCTAGCAAGGGTTGAACGTAGGAAAAGAAGAAATGAACGCAGGCAATGCTATTTTTCCAGACCTCTAGTGCGGAACATTTGCTTAAGGTTAGCCATTTTTCGTTCACTGACTTCAACCTCGGCTCCGTTTTCAAAGTATAATTTCCGTTCTTGGGTATTAAACCGCTTGACCAAGTTCAGGTTAACCATACGGGATTTATGAATATTCTTAAAAGTACTTGGAAGCAATTTTTCTAATTGGCTCAAACTATAATTAATAAACCGGGGTAAAGGATGATTTTCTAAGGTAAACATATTGGAGTAAATACCATCTGCCTCAAAATGGGTGATGGTGGCTAAGTTTTGCATAATAAACCCTTCTTTGGTGGGCAAGGCCAATTTGGTGAGCCGGTCGGTGTCATTTCCCATATTTTTTAGCAGAAGGGCCAGTCTTTCCTGCAAAATGATGGGTTCTCTTCGTTTTTTTAATTTT
>CAZRHR010000043.1:0-23771 GCA_964599915.1 uncultured Candidatus Competibacteraceae bacterium
CTGCATCCAAAAGGTTTCTTTCTTGTGATTTTCCAGAAGGGTCACCGACCATGCCTGTGGCACCGCCCACCAAGGCAATGGGGGAATGTCCGGCGCGCTGCAAATGCATCAAAAGCATGATTTGAACCAAGTGGCCCACATGTAAAGAATCGGCGGTTGGATCGAAACCGATATATACGGAGATGCACTTTTCCTCGAGAAGTTCACGGGTTCCTGGCATGGCATCTTGAACCATACCGCGCCACATGAGCTCATCCAATAGATTATAATGGGGTTTCATTGTTCAGCTTTTGGAGAAATTGAAAGGGCAAAAGTCGTTTTTTTTGGTGGAATTACCTTACTTAAATCTCTGTGCCCTCCGTCTTTCCTTTTTCCCGTGTCCAATGAAGGTCATGGTAAAACGGCGTTTTACCACTGGATAATCACTTGTCCATTCCCATGTTGAATGCCTTGCTGCATTACGGTACTGGTGAAAATTTTTCCGGAGCTATGGGTGGCAGGTACGCATCCCGGATGGCCTGAGGCATAACTAGAGCCGCCTCCGGCACCGGAGTGGTTTCCACCGGCTCCGCCATAATAACCGCCGCCGCCGCCGCCAGCACAACAAGGGCCGCCACCTGCAGGATCGCCTACGCCGTTCCCACCTTGTCCTAAGCTTCCGGCTTGCCCAAGATACTGACCGCCCACGCCGCCGGCACTTTGTGTTCCACCGGTTCCGCCCGCATTGATGCCATTGTTGGAGCCGCCATTTCCTCCGGTGAGTCCACCTCCCGCGCCACCTCGACGGTTATTGTCATAATTGATGTGTCCGCCGCCGCCGCCACCTGAAATGAGAATGCGGTCTGCAAGGGTTTGTCCGCCAAAGCGAATGTCTGAGGCGCCGCCGCCGCCCGCTGCCTGAAAGCTGGTGGTATGGGCGTTTCCAAATCCGCCACCATTAAAAGCATTGGTGGTGGGGGTGGAATTGGAACTTACGCCTCCTTGCTGGCCTACGTAAACAAAATATACTTCTCCGGGCGTTACGCTCAAAACGCCTTCGGTGTAGCCGCCTCTTCCGGATTGTCCGTTTCCGCCCGTGCTGCTGCCGCCGCCGGATGCCGCCCAAACCCGAAAGGTGGCTTGGGTGACACATGCTGGAACTGTCCAGGATTGCACGCTGCCGGTGTAGGTGAACGTTTGGCTGCCGGTCACGCTTCCGCATGGATTTACTGTAATGTTGCTGCTGGTATTGGCTGTGCATCCGGCCGCGTTGGTGGCAGTGACGGTCACTTGATAGGTGCCGGTGGAACTCCATTGGACCACGGGACTGGCTTGGGTGGAAGTGGAAGGTGTGCCGTTTTGAAAAGTCCAGGCATACGTAGTGGCCGTGGCGTTGGCATTGAAGGTAATGTTTTGATTGGTACCAATGAAGGAGGGTGAGGTGGTAATCGAAGGAGTAGGCGTTACTACGGAAATCGGTGTGACCAATGGAGCGGCGTTGCCACAGGTATTGGCCGCTACAATAGTGATGTTTCCTGTAACCGGAGAAGGAAAGCTAATCACGGCTTGGGTGGTGCCTTGTCCAGACACCAAAGTGGCTCCTGAGGGAACAGACCAAGTGTAGGTGCTCGCTCCGGCGCTCGGCGTCACTTGAAACGTATCGGTTTGTCCGGGGCAGATGCCACCGGAAGGGAAATTCAATTGTGCCGGAGTCGCAGGAGCTGTGGAACACGCGCACACAGACGGCCTCCAACCGGTGGAAAAATACACTTCTACACATTCTGAGGTTAGGTTGTAAATTTCTAAACCGGGTGTTGGGTTTAAAATGGCATTGCGTTGGGTGGTGGTAAGCCGAGGTAGTAACAAGCCACGGTCAGAAAAATCAACCTCTAAACCTGCAGAACTATGAGGTTGTCCCGGCGATGAAGAGATTTTTACGCCTTGGCCCCAAATCAAGTGTCCACAGGTTAAAAGTCCCAGCAGGGCATACCATACAAATGTTTTCATAAAACGGATATTGCCCTGCAAGTTACAAACAAATCCACTCGTGAAAAAGAGGCAACGATGTATGTCTATGGCTTCATTTTCTACACGGAAAAAACCAAATTTAAAGGCCTGATAGACAGGGTGAAAAAAGAATATAAAAATAATGGGTAGGAATTGACTTGAATATTCCTACTTTTGCCTCCGAAATTCAGAAGGCATGATCCGTTTTAATCTTCGAAATTTGTTTTTGAGCCTTGGTATTGTGGTGTTTGCCGGTAGCTTGGTGGCTCAGCATGCAGACAGTTTACATCATGCGCAAGGTCACGAGCAAGAACATCACGCTACGGAAGAAAATGCTTTTGGTTCAGCTGAAATCATTCATCACGTATCGGATGATTTAGGTTTGCACATTATTGGCGATTTTTCTATTCCCTTACCCGTCATCATTTATGAGCCCGGTGTAGGATTGGATGTTTTTTCTTCCTCGGCTTTTCACCATGCCCATGGTTTGGTGAACAATAAATACTACTACCATCATGGTAAATTGGTGATTCCATCCCTGGAAAATGGGCAAATGGTCCATGATGACCACGGTCATGTGGTAGGTAAAAATGAAGCGCGCCTTACCGATTTATTCACAGGAAACGACCAAGTATTCTATAATTTTTCAATCACCAAAAACGTATTTGGTATTTTCCTTGCCATGGTGCTATTGGTACTACTCTTTGGATACGTAGCCAAAATGTGTGCTGCTAGAAAAGGAGAGGCGCCAAAAGGACTTCAAAATGCCATTGAACCTTTGGTTCTTTTTGTTCGTGATGAGGTGGTAAAGCCTGCCATTGGAGAAAAGCACTACCAACGTTTTTTGCCTTACTTACTTACTGTTTTCTTTTTCATCTGGATTAGTAACCTATTGGGCCTTGTGCCATTTTTGGGAGGTTTGAACGTGACGGGGAACATTGCAGTTACATTCACCTTGGCCTTTATGGTGTTGGGTGTTCAAATCTTCAATGGAAATAAAAATTTCTGGGGTCACATTTTCTGGTTCCCCGGTGTACCCGTTCCTGTGAAAATAGTATTGGCCATTATTGAATTCATTGGCTTGTTTTCAAAGCCGTTCTCGTTGATGATTCGTCTATTTGCGAACATTACGGCAGGTCACATTATTATCATGAGCATCATTGGAATCACCTTTGCCTTTTCTGCCAATTCTGCAGTAGGTTATAGTGTAGGACTCGTGACCTCACTTTTTTCTGTTGCCATGTTTACCTTAGAATTGTTGGTGGCCGCCATTCAGGCGTACATCTTCACGTTGCTAGCATCTCTCATGTTGGGCGCAGCGGTAGAGGAACACCATCACCATGAGGATCATGGTACCTCACATGCACACTGATTCATTTATATATAAACCAAACACATCATGGCAAATTTGCTGAATGTAATGCTCGAAGGCTACGGTCCTATCGGAGCAGGTATCGGAGCCGGTCTAGTAGCCATTGGCGCTGGAATTGGCATCGGCCAGATTGGCGGAAAAGCAGCTGAAAGCATCGCTCGCCAGCCTGAAGCTGCGAATGATATTCGCGGAGCTTCTATCGTATTGGCGGCCTTCATCGAGGGTGTAGCCCTCTTCGGCGCCGTTATTTGCTTCTTGGCAATGTCCGCCTAAATCAGTTTTACAGATTCCCTGTAAACGGCGGTTGGCCGGCAGGGAGTCTGTATTTTTTAAAAAATTGAATGAGAATTATCGGCTATGGAATTGTTAAATCCTAGTGTTGGTCTTGTTTTTTGGATGACCCTTTCTTTTGTGGTCCTCCTGTTGGTACTTCGCAAATTTGCGTGGAAAACCATCCTTACCTCTTTAAAAGAACGTGAAGAGTCTATTTCTACCGCCCTTTCTTCTGCCAAAGCAGCAGAGCAACGGATGAAGGAACTCACCGCTTCCAATGAGCAATTGCTTGCCGAAGCGCGTAAAGAACGCGACGATATGTTGCGTCAAGCCCGTGAAAAAGGGGAACAAATGATCGCTGATGCCAAAACCCGTGCGGCTCAAGAAGCCGCCCTGCAATTGGAACAAGCCCGCGAAGCCATCCGCAATGAGAAAATGCAGGCCATGACAGACCTGCGTAACCAAGTGGCTGCCTTGTCCATTGAGATTGCAGAACGTGTGCTTAAAGCAGAATTGTCTCAATCGGATCGTCAGAAAGCAGTCGTTGACGAAGCCATTAAAGATATTACGCTTAACTAAAAAGGCCCTATGAAAGGATATTCTGTAGTGGCCTCCCGTTATGCAGAAGCATTGTTTGGGTTGGCCGTAGAACAAGGCGAAAAAGCCAACGTACAGGTGGCCATGCAGGGACTGTCTAAAGTCTATGACGAATCCCCGGAATGGAGGGCTTTTCTTCGTAATCCTGTGGTGCCCATTGGTAAGAAAAAGGAAGTGGTTCAGGCCATGTTTGCACATCAAGTGCCTGCATTGGTGCAATTATTTTTAGATAAGCTGGTTTCTTCACGCAGGGAAATGCTGCTTGGCGAAATTGCTGAAGCTTATGAGGTCCTTCACCTTAAATACGAAGGAATCCTTGTGGCGGAAGTGAAATCTGCTTCGGCTTTATCAGATGCACAAAAAGCTGAAGTGATGTCCATTGTAAAAAATGCCTCCTTCGCGAAAGCTTGCAAAGAAGTACGTTTGGTAGAAAAAATAGAGCCCCAACTCATCGGAGGTTTGGTTGTGCGTGTGGGTGACCGTGAGGTGGATGCAAGCATCGCTAGAAAATTGGCAGATTTACGCCAACAGTTTTCTTCAAATTTATATACGCCAAAAATTTAAACTGGACGTATCATGCACAAGACCACAAATATCATTCAGCAGTTCTGGCACATTCCTTGTAAATTTGAGGGCAAACCTTCAAACTTGAACAAGATGAAAACCAACATGCTTTGGATGGCTATTGTGGCCTTATCTTCTTTAACCGGCCTTTTTGCGCAATCTTCCTGGAATATTCAGGTCAAAGGTGATGTAGTGACTTTTGACGGCGAACATGTCATGTATGTGACGGCCGCCAAAGGTGGAGATTTCTTTGTGGTGACCAATGTGAACAAGGATACCCTGCTCACCGTAAAAATGCGCCAGTTTATTAATCCAGAACTCATCAATGATCCTAAAAATCCAAGAGGTATCATTCGGTTTTTCGAGTATCAGTTTGTTCCGATGAAGCGTGCGGCAGAAACCCAAGCGCCAGAGGTGTACAACAGGAAAACCGTAATCATGGATTTGGCCGGAAACGATTTAATCTGGCCTGGTGGTTTAGATACCGCCAATGTCAGGGTTTTTTCAGACCGATTTGGAACAACATATACAGATATGCGTAATGGTTTAATCCGCCGCTATGGCAGAAGGGCCTGTACCGTACCTGGAACAGAATAATTTTTTTGAATACGCTAACAACGATAAAGGGTTATGGCAGAAATTAAGCCCGCAGAGGTTACCGCAATTTTACGTCAGCAATTGGCTGGTGTAAGTGGCACCGCTCAACTGGAAGAAGTGGGCACCGTTCTTCAAGTAGGAGATGGTGTGGCACGTATTTATGGACTTCAACACGTTGAATCCGGAGAATTGGTGGAATTCGCCAATGGTTTAATGGGAATCGTGTTGAACCTTGAAGAAGACAACATTGGCGCCGTACTTTTAGGCCCTTCCAAAGGTGTAAAAGAAGGTGATACCGTGCGCCGTACCCGCCGCATTGCCTCCATTAAAGTAGGTGAAGGCATGTTGGGACGTGTAATCAATACCCTTGGTGAGCCTATCGACGGAAAAGGACCCATGGGTGGAGACATGTATGAAATGCCACTCGAGCGTAAAGCGCCGGGTGTTATTTTCCGCCAGCCCGTAAACGAACCACTTCAAACCGGTATTAAGGCCATCGATGCCATGATTCCGATTGGACGCGGACAGCGGGAATTGATTATTGGTGACCGCCAAACGGGTAAAACCGCCGTGGCCATTGACACCATCATCAACCAAAAAGAATTTTACGAAAGGGGCGAACCCGTATTCTGTATTTATGTAGCCATTGGCCAAAAGTCTTCTACCGTAGCAGGAATTGCTAAAACGTTGGAAGAGCGTGGTGCCATGCCTTATACGGTGATTGTATCGGCTTCTGCTTCAGATCCCGCTCCCCTTCAGTTCTATGCACCTTTTGCCGGAGCTGCCATTGGTGAGTTTTTCCGCGACACAGGCCGTCCTGCCTTGATTGTGTATGATGACCTTTCCAAGCAAGCCGTTGCCTACCGTGAGGTGTCTTTGTTGTTGCGTCGCCCACCCGGACGCGAAGCGTATCCAGGGGACGTATTCTATCTTCACTCCCGTTTGCTGGAACGTGCCGCCAAAATCATCGCCAAGGATGAGATTGCTGCCAACATGAACGATTTGCCTGAATCACTGAAGCCAGTGGTAAAAGGTGGAGGTTCATTGACCGCCCTTCCCATCATTGAAACCCAAGCGGGTGACGTGTCGGCTTACATCCCAACCAACGTTATTTCCATTACCGATGGTCAGATTTTCTTGGAATCTAACCTCTTTAACGCCGGTGTGCGTCCTGCCATTAACGTGGGTATCTCCGTATCTCGTGTAGGTGGTAACGCGCAAATTAAGTCCATGAAAAAAGTGGCGGGTACCCTTAAATTGGACCAAGCCCAATACCGTGAACTTGAAGCCTTCGCTAAGTTTGGTTCGGATTTGGATGCATCTACCAAAATGGTACTAGACAAAGGGGCTAGAAACGTAGAAATCCTGAAACAAGGACAGTACGACCCAATGTCTGTAGAAAAGCAAATTGCGATTATCTACGCTGGTACCAGAAACCTACTTCGGAATGTACCTGTAAATAAAGTGCGCCAGTTCCAAGAGGATTACCTCACGGTATTGGAGGCCAACCACAGCCAAATCCTTGAGCGCTTGCGCAAAGGCGAATACACCGACGAAATCACCGGAGTTTTGGAAAAAGTAGCCCTTGAAGTGGCTGCCAAATTTGCCTGAACCCACAAAGACAAGTAAATGCCAAATCTTAAGGAAGTACGGAACCGCATCACTTCGGTCAATTCTACCCGGCAGATTACCAGTGCCATGAAACTGGTTTCAGCCGCCAAATTGCGCCGCGCTCAAGATGCGATTACCAAAATGCGGCCTTACGCTGAAAAGTTGAATGACATCCTTGGCAACCTTAGCCAGTCTATGGAAGGGGCGGATAGTCCATTCATGACCCAACGCCCCGTGCAAAAGGTCTTGTTGGTACTTATCACCTCCAACCGTGGCTTATGTGGTGCATTTAACACCAATGTCATGCGTAAAGCGCAGACACTGATTCGTGAGAAATTTTCCAGCCAAGCCGCTGCCGGTCAAGTGCACCTGCTCACCATTGGAAAAAAAGCAACCGCATGGGCCAATCGTTCAGGTTACCCACTGGTTAGTAGCCACGATGATGTGTTTGGTCAACTTGATTTTCCCAATGTTTCGGCTATCGCTTCTAAGGTGATGAATCAGTTTATTCAAGGTGACTTCGACCAAGTGGTGCTCGTGTACAATGAGTTCAAAACAGCTGCTAGTCAAGTGGCACAAGCAGAAGCTTTCCTGCCCGTGAAGCCAAGCGAAAGCCTACAGTCCAAAGCCTCTTCCGGTCGAGAATACATTTTTGAACCCGGCAAAGAAGAGATTATTCAGGGATTGATTCCCATGACCTTGAAAATTCAGTTTTTCAAAGCCGTATTGGATTCACACGCCTCCGAACATGGAGCGCGCATGACGGCCATGGCCAAGGCCACTGATAATGCCGGAGAATTGTTGAAATCTCTGCGTTTGTCTTACAATAAGGCCCGTCAGGCTGCGATTACAGGTGAAATCCTTGAGATTGTAGGTGGTGCAGAAGCTTTAAATGGATAATGCTTTTCCATCATAACTTTGTTTTATACGCCTCAAACTTTGTTTGAGGCGTTTTTTCTTTCCTATCTTTACAACATAAACAGATATCCATGAAATCCTTGTTGCTAAGATTAAGTGTTTTATTTATAGTGTTTTTCCCTATTTTTTCACAGCCCATATTTTCACAGCGTGTTTTAATTTCAGATCAAGCGGGTGTGCCGGACCCATCCAGTTTGTTGGAGTTAAGAAGCACCTCCGGCGGCTTGTTGCTGCCCCGACTTTCACAAACCGAACGAAACAACCTAACGAACCCTGCCTCAGGTTTGGTTATTTATAATACCACCTCCAGTTGTTTGCAAATTTATATGCCCCAAGCAGGATGGCGTTCTTGGATTTGCGATTGTCCCAACAGCAATCGAAATTTTATTTCCGGTCCTTCTACGGCCTTCGGTGGCAGTCCCATTTCTTTTGCAGCCAACATTGCCGGAGCTACCTATAACTGGACTTTCCCAGGTGGAACACCGGCCAACAGTACCTCTGCCAACCCCACCGTAACCTTTAATTCCGGAAATGTCCTACAAATTACCGCCACAGCCGATTCTGCCGGCTGTACTTTCTTCGACACCCTTCAAGTGACTTTACAGACCAACCGGAATTGTTCCACCCTAAAAGCCGCAAATCCATCGTTGGCTTCCGGCATTTATAACATCGATCCGGATGGAGCCGGTGGCGTGGCCGCCTTTAATTGTTTCTGTGATATGACGTCCGACGGCGGTGGTTGGGCTTCTATTTTTCAACTTTCCGGAAGCCTTTCGCTCACTAGCAGAACCTGCTTGTTTAGCTATTCCAATGATGACCACGACTCTTACCTCATGTGGAGCAACTTGGAGAACCGTATATCCACTACAAATACCAATTCCACCAACGGAAGTTTTATGACCATCGACCGAAACGGAACAGCCAACACCGCATCTTCCGCCTTAACGCCCAGACCTGCAGGCATTGGAACGGATGCACGTCCTCTTCCTTTTCCCGGAAGCAACCAAGTCATTTGGTTCGATTGGCAAAATGGAAATGTACTTTGGGGAACGCAATCTGTAACCATGACCTCTTTAGGCATAACCCCTTCTTGGTTTAACAGCACAGGGAACAACTTTTATCTTATTTCAGACGGTGTAGATGTGGCCATGGTGGGTTCACAATCCAGTAGTTCGGCCAGAATCCTTCGCTTCAATTTTGTAAACAATACCGTGGTGGGTCAAACAGGCGTTCACCTAAACCTTTCGAATTGGCATGGAACAGAAGAAGATGCCTTTGGCCATGTGTTGTACACCGTGAATGGGAAAATATTTCATTATAATTCCGGCGGTTCTTTCCGATTGGCCGGAACCATGGGTAACCCAAATGCCACCACATCTACATGGAGCGTTACTTGGAACCTTGGGTATGATACTCAACATGGAGTAGATTTCTTCGGCCATGTGGACAATAGCGGATTCCTCTGGTTTGCGGATTGGGGCCATGATGATGGTGGTTTTTTCAATTGTGGCAATGACAACCAAATGGGTGTAGCCCGTTCCAACATCACTTTAACGTACTAAGCCTATGGCGAATCAGCCTTGGCTTCTCCCCGTATTTTATTCACTGTCCGACGCATCACCGGAGTGGTCTATTGCTTTAAGCACACTGGTGGCGCATGGCTTTCCTGTGGTTTTTGAGAAAAATCCAAAAGCCGAAGGCGTCTGGCTATTTCCGGGAACAGAAGGTTTTCAGGAAAAAGAAGAAAAATGGCTGAAAAAACTTCCTGAAGATGCGCGTAAAGTATTCATTTCAAAACAGCCGGATGAGGCCTTGCTTTTGAAAAATACGTATGTGCTCACCGGGCATCCGGCCCGAAGCCTCCTCCTTTTGGCCAAAGCCCTTGCGATGCCGGTCAGTCCTTTTTTGGACCATATTCCCGGTTTGGCCTTTAAAAATATGCTTCAAAAGGTAACCATTCAGCCCGATGAGCTCTCTCGCGATTTCCCTCAACTAGCAGCGGGTTTTCCGGGACAAAACCATCATGTAGCGCAATGGGTCACCACTGGAAGTACACAAAGTGAATGGTTGCCCATTTCGCCGGTGCCCCATGCAACGGGCGTGATGATTTGGGTAGGTGAAATGCCTCCACCTTCTTATCCTCATTGGCACAATTGGAATCCCCATGGATTAAAGCATCTCTGGTGGCCTCAGGTAAAGTCAGCAACGCAGGCGGATTTCGTACGTGAAGCTTGGCCAGAACTGCAGGCCTTGGGTTTTCATCACCTCTTAGCCACCACATCCGAGCGAATCCTTTTACCCGAAGCACAATGGCTTACCTTGCCTACCCTGCTTTTTTCTACGGAAACATCCTCTACCGGTTTTCCTCCGGACGCCTTACCTTGGGTGGTGGTGGCTTCGGGAAAAAGTGCACCTCAGGTTTTGTCCCATGCTTGGTTATTCCGTGCCTTGGGAGGAAGAGGTAAAAAAAACTATGCAACGGCCCAGTTATCCGCCAGAATGGCCCGGAGATTTGGACCGAAAAAGGACAAGGCGCATCCATGGTGGAAGTTTTGGACATAATTTAAAGTGGCGCATGAGGCATGCCAGCCTTCTGTTTTCACCAAAAAGATCCATCGCATCACCTTTCGTAAACACCTTAAGGTAGCAATTCGCAGTAGCTTAACATTTCCCCATTGTTTAAACCGCGCAAAACCGTATCTTCGCGCCCGATTATGAACCAAATACGCAATGTCGCGATCATCGCGCACGTAGACCACGGAAAAACCACCTTGGTCGACAAGATCCTCCATTTTTGCAGGCTTTTTCGTGAAAATCAGGAAACCGGAGAACTCATTCTGGACAACAATGACCTGGAAAGAGAACGGGGCATCACCATTTTATCCAAAAATGTAAGTGTTGCTTACAAAGACATCAAAATTAACATTATTGATACGCCAGGTCACGCCGATTTCGGTGGCGAAGTAGAACGCGTACTCAACATGGCCGATGGTGTATTGTTGCTGGTAGATGCCTTTGAAGGACCCATGCCACAAACCCGTTATGTGCTGTCTAAAGCCATTGAAAAAGGCTTGAAACCCATTGTCGTGGTGAACAAAGTAGACAAAGAAAATTGTCGCCCCGAAGAAGTACAGGAATCTGTATTCGACCTTATGTTTAGTTTAGGTGCTACCCAGGACCAGTTGGATTTCCCAACGGTGTACGGTTCTGCCAAACAAAACTGGATGGGCCCGGATTGGAAAAAGCCATCTGAAGATATTTCTTACCTGCTGGATACGTTGGTAGAAACGATTCCTGCACCTACGGTAGTAGAAGGAACGCCCCAGCTTCAAATTACCAGCATCGACTACAGCCGCTATACCGGAAGAATTGCCATTGGTCGCGTTTCTCGTGGTTCATTAGAAACCAACCAGCCCATCACATTAATGCGGGCAGATGGCTCGGTGGTAAAAGGTCGCATCAAGGAATTGTACATTTTTGAAGGCTTAGGCCGTGCCAAAACTGAAAAAGTGTTTTGTGGCGACATTTGTGCTGTAGTTGGCTTGGAAGATTTTGGGATTGGTGATACCATTGCCGACTTTGAAAATCCGGAGGCCATGGCCCCTATCGCCATTGATGAACCTACCATGAGCATGGTATTTACCATCAACAACTCTCCGTTTTTTGGAAAGGAAGGACAGTTTGTGACCAGCCGTCACCTGCGGGATCGCCTTTTCAAGGAAACAGAGAAAAACCTGGCCCTTAAAGTAGAAGATACCGACGCCCAAGATACATTTATCGTATTTGGTCGTGGAATTCTTCACTTATCCATCCTCATTGAAACCATGCGCCGCGAAGGCTATGAGCTTCAAGTGGGCCAGCCGAGGGTAATCCTCCGTGAAATCGATGGTGTAAAGCACGAGCCTGTGGAGATTTTAACCATTGATGTGCCTGAGAATTTCTCCGGAAAAGCCATTGAACAAGTAACCTTGCGAAAAGGAGAAATGAAAATCATGGAGCCCCGTGCAGACATTGTGCATTTGGAGTTTGAAATTCCTTCACGTTGTTTGCTGGGCCTACGAACCGACTTATTGAACGTAACGGGCGGAGAAGCTGTGATGGCCCACCGTTTCAAAGGGTATGAGCCCATGCGTGGGGAAACCCCAACCCGGAACAATGGTTCCTTGATTGCGTTGGAAACCGGCACATGTATCGCCTATGCCCTTGACAAACTTCAGGACCGTGGAAAGTTTTTTGTGGAGCCTGGCGATGAAGTGTACATGGGGCAGGTGATTGGCGAGCATTCCAGAGACAATGACTTGGTTGTCAACGTAACCAAAACCAAGAAACTGACCAACATGCGCGCCTCAGGTGCAGATGACAAAGTAAAGCTTGCGCCACCTATTCGATTCTCATTGGAAGAATCTCTAGAGTACATTCAAGCCGACGAGTACGTAGAAGTAACGCCTAAATCTTTACGTCTGCGGAAAATTTATTTGGATGAAAACGACCGCAAGCGGTACGCCTCAAAATTTGCTACAGTTTAAAACATTTTGAACGGATTTTCATATCTTCAAGGTATGAAAGTCCGTTTCCTCTTTTGGTGTTGTACAAGTGTTTTGGCACTCCTTTGTCATTCGCTGGCGGGGCAAGTGTCCAATAGGGTCGGATTTTATTTAGGCCCTCAAGTCATTTTGCCTGCTGCTGAAGCCAACGGAATTAGATATGATGCAGGGCTAAGATTTACCCTTGGAGTTTATCATGAAGTAGCTTTAGGAAAGCACTTTAGCATTGTATCAGAAGTCAATTATTCTGGTTTAGGTACTAGAAGCGATATCATTCTTCTGAACAACGGCGGCGACCCAATGGGCATGGCGGCGTATAGCCAAAACTTGAATTACGGGCAAGTTCCCGTGCTTTTTCGTTTAAGAACCGGTGGAGATTGGCTTTCAGGACATGTGGAAGCCGGACCTTATGTGGGAATGCTACTTACCGCGAAAGCCCGACTTACCGATGATTCAGGTATCCTGCCGGATGAAGTGACCGACATTCGGGAAAATTTTGAATCCTTCGATTGGGGATTTAAAGCAGGCATTGGGATGGATTTTCAACCTGTTCCTCACCATATTTTTACTTTAGGCCTGCGGTTTGCTCAAGGCTTACATAAGGTGCAATCCGCGACCGGACTACAAAACCGCGCCATCGCTTTACAAGCGGGTTATGTGTTTCGTATTCAATAACCAGCACCGTATTTTCCTCCTTCGCTCTGATTGTTTTTCTATCTCGTTCCGTACGCTTTTTCAGGAGGTATTGCCATCAACCAAAACCAAACTTCGCATGAAAAAATCTTCTTCCATCACCCGTTGGCTTCTTATCCAGGGACAAGGGTTTTTTTATGTGCTGGCCGGGGTAAATCATTTTATTCAACCTCAGTTTTATGTGCCGCTGATGCCCGATTGGATGCCCCAACCGGATATTTTACATCTTGTAGCCGGCGCCTGTGAAATTTTGTTCGGACTAGGCCTTCTATGGTCCAAAACCCGTGCCCTGGCCGCTGTGGGTATCATGGGCCTATTGGTAGCGTTTATTCCGGTTCATTTGGTTTTCGTCTTAAAGGGCAGTTGTGTGCCCAATGGATTATGTGTGCCGGAGTGGATTGGCTGGGTGCGACTGGTGGTGATTCATCCTCTCCTTATGCTGGCCGCCATGAAATCAGGCCTTTTCAAATCCAAGACGGCCTAAAGAATTCTTCTGAACATTGCCTGTTCTGAATTGTTTATTTAGGAAATAGACCATGATGCGATCGGTGCTTTCCTTTATTGTTTTTTTCTTGGCTGTGACCAGCGGAGGATGCAGTCAGTCGCCGTCTACCTCATCTCCTTCAGTTATGGAATTTCCTGTACAAAAACCTGATGCTGTTTGGCAGCAAGAATTGACGCCTGAACAATACCGTGTACTCAGAGAACAAGGCACAGAACGACCATACAGCAGCCCGCTTTATTATGTGGATGAAGCCGGAGTCTATCACTGTGCCGGATGTAAGTCGCCCCTTTTTACCGCCGATACAAAATTCGACGCCCACTGCGGCTGGCCTAGTTTTTACGCACCGGTCAATGAAAAATCAGTGGTCGAGCGTAAGGATTTCTCTCATGGCATGATTCGTACAGAGGTGCTTTGTGGGCAATGTGGCGGGCATTTGGGACACGTATTTCCCGATGGTCCAAATCCTACCGGACTGCGCTATTGTATCAATGGTGCCGCCTTAGACTTTACCCCAAAGCCTTAATTTATTTTCGGTATTGTTCGGCCCATTGCTCCAAGGCATAGGCCATATGTTCCATTTCCCAACTTTTTGATGCGTTTCGTAAATAATGATGTTCTGACCAGGCAAAACAGTAGGTCGGCGTTGAAGAAAGACTTTTCCAGCCAAGTAGTTGCTGGTATAATTGATTAGGCCATTGCACGTTTGGTAAATGTTTAGCAACCACGGGTACCACCGCTTCTAAAATGCCTAAGACGTAATAAATCCGACCTTCGCGTATGTGGTCTGCCAGGAAATAACTTGCCTCGTTCCAATTTATTTTTATTGACATGGCTTCTAAATCTGCGGCCAAAATACTTTGCCAAGAAGCATTCAGGTATTTCGGGACGTGGGTAAGGAAGGTGCGATGTTTTTTGAGGAGGAGGGCTTGGGCCCAAGGCAAAAATTCGGTAGAATCTTTATGAGGTTCATAACCACTTAATGTCATTAACAAACGTGTACAGGCAAGTTGCATAAGACGCGTTTGGTCTTTTGTCCTTTGGCCGCAAAGTCCGGGAAGCAGGTATAAAGCCACCACGGGTTCAGATGCAGGCCAAACCGTCTCACTGGTCACCATTTGTGCATTGCTGTGCACGAATGCAATTTCGCAAGAGTCGAACCATTGATACAAAAACATCCTGTCCGGATAGCTTTCCAGCCCATGTAGGTCAAAAAAGTCCATTCCCAAAGCATAGCCTTCTACACCGGTCACCTCTTGCGGTTGGTCTGAAAGGGCAAGGTTCAAAAACCGGGACATCAAGTCTAAATGTGGTGCGATTCCCGGAATTTCTATGCTTCCAATGATTTTTGTCCAAGATTTTTGTTGGCCGTGCCGCCACGCTTGGGTGGCACCGTACAAAGCCACGAAAGGCAGAGGCAGGGTGTCTTTTCGCAGGGTGGCCAGTCCGGCTTCTGAAGCCACGATGGGGGACTTTTTTGGGTCATCCAGAAGAATCGAAGTTAAAAACATGGCTAAACCATCTTTTTCTTTTAATATGGGCATATCCAACAGGTTGGACTTGCCTTGTTCTTTCATCCTTGATGCCAAAATCCAAGCCATAAAATCCAAGTGTTTTCCTAAAATATCTTTTTTGAAAAAAGCCATCATGGTACGGATGAGTTCGTTGTCATCCTTTTGATAGTAAGCTAAATAACAGCGCAGGCTAAGGATGTGAAGTTCATCTTTGTCCCATGTAGCCCATTCCTTTAACAAAGCCATGGCAGTATCTATCCGATGGGCGCGAAGGTGGTGTAACACATAGGGATGCCAAAGGTCCGGGTTGGTGGTCGATTTAATTTTGGGTGCCCAGCGGGCAAATAGGGTGTCTGGATTATTGAGCACCTGAAGGGCGGCTCTAACATGCAAACTTAAAGCCTCTTCATGATCAGGCGCGAAAGATAAGATGTGTTCCGACAGAAACAGGGCGTCTTTAAACCGGTCGGCCGCATAGGCGGACTTGGCTGCATGCAAAAAGGGTGTTTGAGCAGAAACGATGGATAGGTCAGCAAATGCTAAAACGAATCCGTATAATCCAAACAAAATGCGCATATTTAAAACAAGTTTAGCTCTAAAATACTTTATCCTCGGACATTGAACATCTGCCTTTCCATTTTTGTTATCTCTATGTGTCAAACTTTAAAATGATTCTAAATAAGATATTCCCCGTTAGGGTTACTCACCTCAACAGGGTATTTCTTATTTTTGCACACAACTAAACGAATCTTACCACATGGCCCAAACAGCAAGTTACGGACTATTAAAGTCTTCCATCGGGAAGAAGGTGTTCATGGCCCTTACGGGATTGTTTTTATGTTTGTTTTTGGTAGGTCACCTTGCCGGAAACCTGCAATTGTTCCTTCCCAAAGACGCAGCCCAGCTTCAATTTAATGCCTACGCAAAGTTCATGACCACCAACCCCGCGGTAAAAATTCTATCTTACCTCACGTATTTTTCGGTGTTGTTTCATGTGATCGATGGGATTTTGTTGACCATGCGTAACCGCAGCGCCCGTCCGGTGAAGTATTATGCCAAGAACGACGCCGCCAATGCCATCTGGAGTTCCAGAAACATGGGTGTTTTAGGAACCATTATTCTTGTGTTTCTGGTGATGCACATGTCTAATTTCTGGTACAAAATGCACTTTGGAGACATTCCAATGGACACTGCCGGCAACCGCGACCTATACACCGTTGTACTGGAATCTTTTAAAGTTTGGTGGTACGTTGTTCTTTATGTGGTCAGCATGGCAGCGGTTGGTTTCCACTTGTGGCATGGATTTGCTTCCGGCTTCCAAAGCTTAGGGATAAATCATTCTTCCTATACACCATTGATTCAAAACTTTGGAAAGGGATTCGCGGTTTTGGTAAGCGTGCTTTTCGCTTTGATTCCCGTGTACCTGTTTATTGTCCAGTCTTAACCCTCTTTTAAAAGAATTTTTTATTCAGCTGTCATGAGTATACTGAATGCTAACATACCAAAGGGTAACCTTGCCGAAAAATGGCAAAACCATAAAAACACCATTCGTCTGGTGAACCCCGCCAATAAGCGAAACATCGATGTGATTGTGGTGGGAACCGGATTAGCCGGTGCCTCTGCAGCAGCTTCATTGGCCGAAATGGGATATAAAGTGAAGGCGTTCTGCTTTCAGGATAGCCCCAGACGCGCCCACTCCATTGCCGCCCAAGGAGGTATAAACGCAGCTAAAAATTACCGGAACGACGGAGATTCCGTGTACCGACTTTTTTACGATACCATCAAAGGAGGCGATTACCGCGCCCGGGAAGCCAACGTGCACCGACTCGCCGAAGTATCTGTGAACATCATTGACCAATGTGTGGCCCAAGGTGTTCCTTTTGCCCGTGAATATGGCGGTTTGCTAGATAATCGCTCTTTCGGTGGTGTGCAAGTATCCAGAACCTTCTACGCCAAAGGACAAACAGGCCAGCAACTGCTGCTGGGCGCATATTCCGCTTTGGAAAGAATGGTAGCCTCAGGTCAAGTTACCATGTATGCCCGCCATGAAATGGTGAACTTGGTGACCATCGACGGCAAAGCCCGTGGAATCATTGCCAGAAATCTGGTGACAGGTGAGTTGGAAAGACATTCTGCACATGCCGTCCTTCTTTGCACCGGCGGTTATGGCAATGTATTCTTTTTGTCTACCAATGCCATGGGTTCCAATGTAACCGCGGCTTGGAAAGCGCACCGTAAAGGCGCGTATTTTGCCAATCCCTGCTTTACACAGATTCACCCTACTTGCATCCCCGTTTCAGGAGAATATCAGTCCAAACTTACGCTCATGTCCGAATCTTTACGGAACGATGGACGTATTTGGGTGCCAGCCAAGCAAAACGACCTTCGGCCAGCCAATGAAATTCCTGAAAATGAAAGGGATTATTACCTTGAGCGCAGGTATCCTTCTTTCGGAAACCTCGTTCCACGTGACGTAGCTTCTCGTGCAGCCAAGGAACGTTGCGATGCCGGTTATGGCGTTGGACAGTCTCGCATGGCTGTGTATCTGGACTACAGAGACGCAATCATGCGTTATGGCCAGGCAGAAGCGGCGAAACAAAATATTTCACAGCCCACCGAGGACCTCATCTACAAATTGGGCCGGGATGTCGTTGCTTCGAAATACGGCAACCTGTTTGATATGTATGAGAAAATCACAGGTGAAAATCCATACGAAGTGCCCATGCGGATTTATCCGGCCGTACACTACACCATGGGTGGCTTATGGGTCGATTACAACCTCATGAGCACCGTCCCCGGTTTGTATGTGCTTGGTGAAGCCAATTTCTCCGACCACGGAGCCAACCGTCTTGGTGCTTCTGCTTTGATGCAGGGTCTGGCAGATGGCTATTTTGTGATTCCTTACACCATCGGTGATTATCTGGCCGATGATATTCGTACCGGAAAAATCCCTACCAACACGCCTGAGTTCGACGCCGCTGAGAAAGAGGTGAAAGACCAAATAGATCAACTGATGGGGATCAAAGGCACCAAAACCGTGGACGATTATCACCGGGCTTTGGGTAAAATCATGTGGGATGAATGTGGTATGGCTCGTAATGCCAAAGGCTTGGAAAAAGCCATCCAAGACATTCAAGCCCTTCGGGAAGACTTTTACAAAAATGTTCGCATCCCCGGAAAAGCCGACGGTATGAACCCGGAACTTGAAAAAGCGGGCAGGGTAGCCGATTTCCTTGAATTGGGAGAATTGATGTGCCGTGACGCTTTGAATAGGGAAGAATCTTGCGGTGGTCACTTCCGCGAAGAATTCCAAACACCGGATGGGGAAGCCCTCCGAGATGATGAAAAATTTGCTTTCGTATCTGCCTGGGAATACAAAGGCAGGGACGCAGCACCTGTTCATCACCGCGAAGATTTGGTCTTCGAAAACGTGAAACCTTCTACCCGTAGTTATAAATAATCCAGAAATCTCCACGCACATGGCAGCAAAAACCATGAATTTAAAGCTTAAAATATGGCGCCAAGATGGGCCCAAAGACGCTGGACGAATGGTAGACTACCCTTTGCAAGGCGTTAATCCTGAAATGTCCTTTTTGGAAATGATGGATGTCCTTAACCAACAACTGGTAGAAAAAGGAGATGAGCCTGTCGCATTCGACCACGATTGTCGTGAAGGGATTTGTGGCATGTGCAGCATGTTCATCAATGGACGTGCCCATGGTCCTATGACCGGCACCACCACCTGCCAACTCCACATGCGTCATTTCAAAGATGGAGATACCATCACCATTGAACCTTGGAGGGCTTCAGCTTTCCCGGTGATCAAAGACTTGATGGTGGATCGCTCCGCTTTTGACCGTGTGATCCAAGCCGGAGGATATGTGTCTGTGAATACAGGTTCAGCACCCGATGCCAACGCGATTCCTATTCCCAAAGAAAATGCCGATGCGGCTTTCGATGCGGCCACTTGTATTGGGTGCGGAGCATGTGTAGCCACGTGTAAAAACGCTTCTGCCATGTTGTTCGTAAGTGCCAAAGTATCCCAGTTTGCTTTGCTTCCTCAAGGACAGCCAGAAAGGGAAGAACGCGTGCTTCGGATGGTGGAACAAATGGACCTGGAAGGATTCGGCAATTGCACCAATACAGGCGCTTGCGAAGTAGAATGTCCTAAAGGCATTTCTATTGAAAACATTGCCCGGATGAACCGTGAGTTTGTTCGTGCTTCGGCCATTAAAAAGAAAAAGAAGAAAGGCAGCGAAAGTGCCGCCATGTAATCTGGTTTTTTGTGTTTGGAAAAGGCAAATGCTTCGGGGTTTGCCTTTTTTTATTGCACATTTTCAAAAAGAGCCTTTTTCTATGATGAGATTTTTAAAAGAGATTAGATGTTATTTTTATCCTATTGTCTTTAAATATTTGAATATTAATATTTTCACATATCCAATGTTGTCATTTTTATTTAATTCTAATTAGATTTATTTTCGATTGACCAATCTAATTTTATTTACCCCTAACCTTAACCACATGCTTTTGTTTTTCAGAGTCTTTTTGTTATTCTTTATTGTTTTCCCCGCGAGTTTAATATCGCAAAATGTAGGTGTAAGTGATATGGTTGTTCCTCCACATCCTTCTGCAGGTCTTGATGTAAATTTTACGGACAAAGGTTTTTTACCACCCAGATTATCCACGACACAAAGAGACCAGATCTTACAGCCTGCAGTTGGACTTACGATTTTTAATTCATCTAAAAACTGTCTTGAGACGTGGACCGGGATTTTATGGTTTGGTCCGTGCACTGAGCTGGAACAACAATATTCAAATGGGACGGATTTTTGTCATTTGCCAACCGTGATTGTAACGGTAACAAATCCTGCAACGGGAAGGACTTGGATGGATCGGAATTTAGGCGCACACAGAGCGGCGTTGTCCCCCACGGATTCTTTAGCCTTTGGAGATTTATACCAGTGGGGAAGGGGGGCAGACGGCCATCAATGCAGAAATAGTCTTCCGATTAATGGTTTGAGCAATACAAACACTCCACCGCACGGAGGATTTATCCCTTCCAATAATGCGCCTTTTGATTGGAGGTCACCCCAGAGTAATCTCCTTTGGCAAGGAGTGTCTGGCATAAATAACCCATGTCCCGCCGGCTTTAGACTTCCTACACAAGCTGAGTGGGAGGCAGAACGCCAAAGTTGGTCCTCGAACCAAGCTTCTGGAGCATTCCAATCTCCCTTAAAGCTACCTTTAGCTGGAGTAAGAAGTGCTGGAAGTGGCACCATTGCTGGAGTTGGAACAGGAGCAGATTATTGGTCAAGTACGGTGAGTGGAACAAATGCAGTAACCCTCTATTTTAGAAATGATGCAGCGTATACCCACGGTTGGTATCGGGCAAGTGGATTTGCAGTAAGGTGCATTAAAAACTAATGGAAGACGCCGAATACTCTCCCTTTTTTCGTACGTTTGAAAAAAAAATCCATGAGTCAAACGGCCAATCTCAAATTTTCAAAAGACCACGAATGGATCCGGGTCGAAGGCGATATCGCAACCGTAGGAATTAGCGCCTACGCACAAGGTGAATTAGGTGATATTGTTTTTGTTGAAATTGAAACCACCGGTCAAACCCTTGATAAAGATGCAGTGTTTGGAACGGTTGAAGCGGTGAAAACGGTATCTGACCTATTCATGCCTGTAAGTGGAGAAGTCCTCGAAGTGAATCCCGAATTACAATCTTCCCCCGAATTGGTCAACTCAGACCCATATGGTGAAGGATGGATGATTAAAATCCGCCTAACCCAACCCGCCGAATTAGACACCTTGATGGACGACGCGGCCTATACCGCTTTTGTGGGTTGATCCCATGTTCTTAAGACATAATTTCATTGGAATACTTTGGGCGGCCCTGGTGGCTGCCCTTTGCTTTACACCCGGAAAGGATCTCCCCGGCGCGCCATTTTTTAGTTTCGACAAACTGGTACATGGCTTGGTTTTTATGGTGCTTGTGTTTCAATGGCTGGTAGGATTCAGAAAGCAGCATCGGTTTCATTTCCTTCGTTTTCAGTCCGTCCCCATTGCTATGATCCTTGCATTGGTGTATGGCGCAGCCCTCGAGATTTTTCAAGGTGCTTTTTTCCCGGATCGCAGCGCAGACATGCAGGATTGGTTGGCCGATGCCGCAGGCGTTTTGGCAGGCACGCTCATCTATTTCCTTATCTTCGGGAGAAATGCAGGATTACGTCAAACCCAATAGGATTCTTTTAATTCCTGATTTCCTGATTTTCAGAGCAGTATTTCTTACGCCTTTATTTTTCATTGCGTTGAACCCTTCCCACCGATAAACGTATAAATATGTTGATGAGAATTCTCAATCACTTTATCTATCTTTAACCCAACAATTACGAGCTATGGAAAATCGTAAGCATCCGGAATCGGACATCAACAAACAGACGCCTCTTTATCTTTCTCTCGGCTTAGTGTTAGCCTGTGGACTTATGCTTATGGCGTTTGAATGGAGGGCTTTTACTGAGACCATTAAAACCATTTTCGTTCCGCCGCCTCAAGAAATGGTGCGGGAAGAAATCATTAATTACACTCCGCCGCCCCCACAAGCTGCTCCAACCCCACCACCTCCTACGGTGATTGAAGTGATTCAGTTGGTGGAAAAGGAAGAGGAAGTGGAAACCGAAATCGAATTCGAAGCTGAAAACACTGAAATCACAGAAGTAAGTGATGCCGGATTTGGTAGTACAGGCGAAACGGTATCCGACGAAATCTTTATGGTAGTGGAAGATATGCCTCGTTTCAAAGGCTGTGAGTCTGCTAAAACGCCACAAGAAGCGGATGCTTGTTTCCAACGTGAATTGGCAAAATTTCTTCAAAGGGAACTTATTTACCCTGAAAATGCCAAACGCGCAGGTCAGCAAGGTAAAGTGTATGTTTATTTCGTGGTAGAAAGAGATGGTTCCGTAGCAGATGTAAAAGCAGTACGTGACTTTGGGTATGGCTCCGGCAACGCGGCTGAAAGTGTCATCAAAAAACTACCGAAATTCACGCCCGGCAAACAACGCGGAAAACCCGTACGTGTGCAATACACCTTGCCCATCAACTTTACCCTTCGCGGAAATTAATTCGGCCTTTTTCAAGATATTTATACCCGGAAGAGTGCTCTTCCGGGTTTTTTTATTCATTCGCATCCGATACACATGAGATATACACCTGCTTCTTCTTCTCTTTTTATTCACAATAGAGAAAAACTGAAAGCCCTGCTGCCTCATAAAGGTTTGGCTATTCTTACCAGCAATGCCATTATGCCCACCAACGCAGATGGCACCATGGGTTTTCGACAAAATTCAGACCTCTATTATTTATCAGGCATAGACCAAGAAGATACTTTATTGGTCGTTTTTCCCGGTGCAGCCGATCCGGCCTATCGGGAAATCTTGTTTATTCGAGAAACTTCTGAAGAAATTGCCATTTGGGAGGGTGACAAACTGACCAAAGCACAAGCAGCCGAGCATTCCGGGGTAAAAACCATCCTGTGGTCAGCCGACTTTTACAAAACCCTTCGTGGCCTTATGGCAGAGGCCCAAACCGTTTGGCTAAACAGCAATGAGCATACCCGTGCCGATATCCAAATCGTGACGCGTGAAATGGAGCTGGTTCATACCTTAAAACAACAATATCCCCTTCACCAATATCAGCGTTTAGCGCCGCTTATGCACCAGCTAAGGGCTGTAAAATCATCCGAAGAAATTGAATTGATAGCCCATGCGTGCCAAATTACCGAAAAAGGATTTCGCCGGTTACTTTCCTTCGTAAAACCTGGGGTTACAGAGTATCAAATTGAAGCAGAACTGATTCATGAGTTTATTTCAAACCGCGCGGAAGGCTTTGCTTATGGACCTATTATTGCCAGTGGATTCAATGCTTGCGTGCTGCATTATCATCAAAATGCGAAAACCTGTGAGGCGGGTGAACTGCTATTATTGGACGTGGCCGCTCGGTACGCCAATTACGCCTCCGATTTAACCCGTTGCATTCCTGTGAGCGGGCGCTTTTCCCCCCGCCAAAAGGCCATTTATAACGCCGTTTTGCGTGTGCAAAAACAGGCCATTCAGACCCTGAAACCAGGCGTGATTCTTAGAGAATTCAACCAATGGGTAGGACAGTGGATGGAAAAGGAACTCGTGGACCTTGGCCTTATTTCCATGTCGGATATTGCTTCACAAAATCCTGCATGGCCAGCGTACAAAAAATACTTCATGCATGGCACGTCTCATTTTTTGGGCTTGGATGTGCATGATGTGGGCTTTTTCAATGAGCCTTTGCAGGCCGGTATGGTACTTACCGTAGAGCCAGGTATTTATGTGCGCGAGGAAGGAATTGGCGTTCGGATAGAAAACAACGTGGTTATCCAGGAAAATGGAGCGCCTTTGGATTTAATGGCATCTATTCCCAGAGAGGTCGAAGAGTTGGAGTCATTAATGAACGCCTAAACGCTATTTTTTCCGGGAAAAAGGAACGCCTAATTTCCCCGACTCAAGGCTGAACCACCAAGGGAAGCACCATGTGTTCCTCTTTCCAATGCAATTGCAGCCAATACA
>CAZRHR010000044.1:141-1497 GCA_964599915.1 uncultured Candidatus Competibacteraceae bacterium
GCCCTTAGGGTTCGCCAGTGTTTTAGGCTTTTCGTAGGTTCGGGTATGGGCAGATGGTGATCTGCCCTTAGGGTTCGCCAGTGTTTTAGGCTTTTCGTAGGTTCGGGTATGGGCAGATAGTAATCTGCCCTTATTTCATTATATTGGTACCTATAACAACTGGCCATGAGATATTTTTTTCCTGTTTTTTTATTATTCCTTTTTTCCTTTGGTTTATGCGCTCAAGGCGTGACCATAGGCAGCAATAATCCTCCTCATCCCTCTGCCATTCTCGATGTTCAGGGAAGTTCCGGTGGGTTTTTATTGCCTCAACTTTCTACTTCCCAACGAAATGCATTGACTAATCCTGCCAATGGATTGCAGATTCTTAATACTACCACTCAGTGTATTGAGGTTTTTTTTACCAATGGTGGATGGCGTAATTTATCCTGTAATTGTGCTTCTTTCCCAAATCCTTCGTTCACCTATAGTCCCACCTCAGTTAGTATTGGTTCGTCCATTACTTTTACACCCAATATTATTCCAGGGGCCAATTATGCGTGGTCTTTTACTTCTGGCTCGCCTTTAACTTCTTCCGCTTCTACACCATCTGTTTCATGGACCAATACGGGTACCTATCAAGTTAAATTGGTTGTTACAGATGCATTGGGTTGTGCAGACTCCTCAACTCAAAATATTACTGTTATCAATTGTCCACCAGGAAGCACTACCTTAACTTATTCAGGTGGTGTTCAGAATTTTGTGGTTCCTAGTTGCGCCACTCAAGTGACCATTGAAGCTTGGGGAGCTCAAGGTGGCAATGGGAACGATGGCAACATTGGCGGTTTGGGCGGCTATGCCAAGGGTACACTTACGGTAACTCCTGGTGAAACTTTATTTGTTTATGTTGGTCAAGCTGGCGCTGGTAACAATGGTTCTTGTTCGCAAACTACGGGTACCCGATATAATGGCGGTGGCCAAGGAAACTGTGCTGCTTCAGGTGGTGGTGCCTCAGATGTGAGACGTGGTGGTACGGCTTTGGCCAACCGTGTGATTGTGGCTGGTGGCGGCGGAGGTTGTGGCTTTTACACCACCAATGGTGGTGCAGGAGGCGGAATTTCTGGTGCCAATGGACAAACGCATCCTTCTGCAGGTTCTGCCGGGCAGGCCGGTCAAGGGGGAACACAATCCGCCGGTGGACCGGGTGGTGCCAATGGAGGAACTGCAGGTGCTTTGGGTAATGGGGGAAATGGAGGAGCAACCTACGGCGGCGGTGGCGGAGGTGGCTATTATGGCGGCGGCGGAGGAGGTGGTGAATCGGGAGGAAGCGGCCGAGGTGGCTCTGGTGGAGGCGGCTCGTCTTTTGTAGGAACACTC
>CAZRHR010000044.1:1597-23454 GCA_964599915.1 uncultured Candidatus Competibacteraceae bacterium
CCAATACTTCTATGCCATCGGGAATCCGCAATGGAAATGGTCAAGTGATTATCTCGTGGTAAGTTTTGGTTAATAGGGATGGGAGTTCAATCTATGATGTCGGTGTCCACGATGTTGTTGTTGGTGAATCGGAAGGAAGCGGCCGAGGTGGCTCTGGTGGAGGCGGCTCGTCTTTTGTAGGAACACTCACCAATACTTCTATGCCATCGGGAATCCGCAATGGAAATGGTCAAGTGATTATCTCTTGGTAAGCTTTGGGCTTGGTGTTTCGGAATTTTTTGTGCTTTTACTTTCCCTCTTCTTTTTGTAGAGACTTTTATCTGCACCAAGGCACTTAGACTAACTCTAATTTTTTAATTTGGTTTGGCTGAAATTATCTAATTGCCATCTATTTACATGAGGTAAGGCGCAGGTTATAAAGTGAATTGCCTGTAATCTGCAATTTTTTAACTGCCTTTCTCTAGGTGGTATATCTTCAGTCGCGAATGGACTTGGCACCTAAAAAGAAATCTGAGAAACAGTAGTGCGGTGTCTAATCTCTATTAAACTACGAGTAAAGAGGCCTTTCCCGAACTACAGTTTTTGGGTCGTACTTTTAAGTAAAAGCAGTAAAAGATTCTTTAGCTTTTGGGTAATACCCTACGTGCACCTAAATACCGCTTGGTGTAATAGGCAAATTTCTTGTAATCCTCGATTAATACCCCTCGGCTTGTGGAAGAATGAAGCATGAAAATCTCCTTTTCTGTTACTTCCACGACCACGGATACATGACCAATGGTCGAAGAAGACAAGTTACGTCCTTTAAAAAGTAAAATGTCACCGGGTTGTAATTCATTCGTGGCCACAGGGGTACCCACAGACAAATACGAGCGGCTGCTTCTGGGTAAAGCGATTTGGTAATGCGAAAAAACATAAGACACGAATCCCGAACAATCAAACCCTCCAGGGGTGCTTCCACCGTATCTATAGGGCGTCCCTAGAAAACGCTTCCCAAAATCTAAGATAGAATCGGAAAGGTTGGGGGAAAAGGTTTGGAAATAGGTGCTATCAGCAAATTGAGCTTTAGCCTGAAGATTCAGACCCAAAGCCAAAATCATGCTTATATATACCACCGCAATCCGCATTTGGCAAAGGTAGCTTTCTATTCGGGTACCCGCAAATGATGGGCTGTTAACAAGATGTGAATTTTCCCCCTAGCTTTTCGGGCAGATTAAAATAGGCTTTGTTGTCCATCATCTCCTTCCAAATCAATTTCTTTCAAAATTTCTGGACCGGAGTTTTCGGTCAATGGCTCTTCTTCGATGGGTTCTTCAAGTTCCTCAGGAGGCTTGGGCGTTCCCCAATGTAGTTTTTTGATTTGTTTGACCGGAATTCGGTTTCCTTTAGCTTTTTCACCCCGCGCCGGTACTTGCTCACGAATATCCCATTCCAGCGTGTTTTTTTGCTGATCAGGTCCCGTTACATATTGAATAAGTAAGGTAGGTCGGGCATCGAGGGCCACAGTTTCCAACCTTGAATCGCGGTGTTCTGTGATGAATTTTACACTTTTATCGGTGATTTCCGGTGTGAATCTTTTCACAAGGTATTCCTTTTTCTCGCCGTCATAGTGAACGGCTGTAATGGGAATTCTTGGATTGAATTTTTCTACGATAAACGCATCCGGTTCAAAATGCAGGGAAAAGTCTGGCTTGAGTAGGCGATACTGTCCTGATTTTGAAATTTCAATAAGCCGGTCACCTAGGTTAAATTCTCCAAGCAAAACGCCCCGTCCTTCGCCATTTAAACGACGCGTTTCCGTGTCGAACCAAAACTGGAGTGCTCCAAGGGTGCTTTCTCCTTTACTTTTTGAAATGATTTTCCGAATAGGATATTTGGACAGCACATTTCCTTGTGCATTTCGGCCTTTGATGCCCAATTCTGCCAAATCCACTTCAAAGGTTTGCTTGCGCAGTTTGGGGCGAGGTTTTAGATATACGGTTAGGATTTCGGATTCTCCATTCGGATTTACTGAAAAATAAAGCACCCTCGAATTTTTGGTCCCACGTGTTAGGTCGTACTCTTTATCTCTAGTGGCGCCGTTAACGGTAAACCTTTTCATGTATGTGGCTCCCGCAGCCCCATCTCGGTAAATCATATGATACACCGTCCGGCGGTCGTCGCGATTCCAAACACCAATATGCAGGATAGGTTTGCCTACATAGACTTTATCCTGAATCTTGGTGATCATCATGGTACCGTCTTCACGGAAAACTATGATGTCGTCAATGTCCGAACAATCGCTAAGGTAAGTGGCTTGCTTTAAACCATAACCAGCAAATCCTTGCTCATAATCTACATATAACTTTTCGGTGCGGGCCACGACTTTTACCGCCTCAATGGCTTCAAAGGAGCGAATGTCTGTTTTTCGTTCCCGGCCTTTTCCGTATTTCTTTTTCAAGCTTTTATACCAATCTATGGTATATGTATTGAGATTGGCCTTGTGGTGCAACACCTGTTCCTTTTCCTCATGAAGCACGCGCAACTTATCATCCGCTTTAAATCCATCGAACCGGGATATTCTTTTGATGCGAATTTCCGTGAGCTTTTCGATGTCTTCGCGGGTGATTTCTCTGTAAAAACTTGGTTTAAACGGTGTAAGTCCAGCATCAATGGTGGCTACGATGTCTTCCCAGGTTTCACAGGTTTCTATGTCACGGTAAATGCGCTCTTCAATGAAGATTTTTTCAAGTGATGTAAAAAGGATATCCTCATTGAGCTCTCCCAACCGAATGTCTAGTTCCATACCCAACAGCCGTTTGGTATGGGCTGTTGCATAGGCCAAAAGGTCATCCACTCCAAGAAAAACGGGCTTATTGTCATGAATGACACAAGCATTGGGAGAAATACCGATTTCACAATCCGTGAATGCATATAAGGCATCCATGGTTTGATCCGGAGACGTACCTGGCGGAAGGTGAATTAGCACCTCTACATTTTCAGCCGTGTTGTCTTCTACTTTCTTAATTTTAATTTTCCCTTTATCGGCGGCGCTCAAAATAGATTCTATCAAAGAACCGGTTGTGGTTCCAAACGGAATCTCATTGACAACCAAAGTCTTTGGGTCTTGGATACTTATTTTTGCCCGAACCCGAATTTTTCCACCGCGTAATCCTTGTTGGTACCTGCTGGTATCCATCATCCCTCCGGTGGGGAAGTCCGGATAAATCTCAGTTTTTTTTCCTTGTAGTAAATCGATGGAGGCGTCAATGAGCTCCACGAAATTATGCGGCAAAATTTTACAGGCTAAGCCTACTGCAATTCCTTCTACACCATGGGCCAATAAAAGTGGAAACTTCACTGGTTGGGTAATGGGTTCTTTGTTTCTGCCGTCATAGCTTAGTTGCCATTGGGTGGTTTTGGGATTAAAAACCACTTCTTTGGCAAAAGGGGTAAGGCGCGCTTCAATATAACGTGCAGCGGCTGCGCTATCTCCTGTTAAAATATTTCCCCAGTTTCCCTGGGTGTCAATTAATAAATCTTTTTGTCCAAGCTGCACCATGGCGTCTGTAATGGACGCATCGCCGTGCGGGTGATACTTCATGGTGTTACCAATCACATTGGCCACCTTGTTGTATCTGCCATCTTCCAACTCCATCATAGAGTGTAGAATCCGACGTTGGACGGGCTTTAAACCGTCTTCAATGGCGGGCACAGCCCTTTCCAAAATTACATAAGAAGCATAGTCCAGGAAGTAATTCTGGTACATCCCGGAAAGCGAAAGTGTTTTTTCGTCTTTGTTTTCCTTCTGTCCTGCTGATTCTTCGGGGGAAGGAATGGTATCATCAAAGGCTTCTGTATCGCTCATGGCCTACAAATATAATAGGAAGGCTTGACAATGGGGTATCTCATGTACTAACTTTGTAAGGTCATCGCCGATGAACTGCTCCCCAAAAAGCAAAATAAAGGCTATGAATGAAGCGTTGTTTCAATTTATTTGGGCGTCTAAGGCTTTAGGTGCCGGTCCATTTCACTTGGTAGACGGCAGAAAGGTGGACATTTTACATCCGGGTTTCCAGCATTTGGGGGCCGGACCGGATTTTTTCCATGCGAAGATTCGTATCGATGGGCTTTTATGGGCTGGCAATGTGGAATTACATTTGGATGAAAAAGGGTGGAGAGAACACCGCCACCATATAGACCCAGCTTATGAAAATGTGATTTTACATGTGGTTTTAAAGGCGGGTGCCATTACTCGTACTGCTTTAGGGCGCACTGTTCCTGTGCTAGAAGTTGGAGATTTTTTACCCCATGAGTTGGTGTCCAGATACGCCAAACTCATGTCGCGACACCAAGATGTTCCGTGTGGGGCACTTTTTCAACCTGTTCATGCGGCCATGTTAGATGAACTGGCCCCTGATCTTTGGATTCAAAGGTTGCATGCCCGCGCGGATCAAATTACTGCCTTGGTGGGACAATTGGCCGGAGATTGGCATACGGCATTGTGCATTTGGGTAACGCGCACCCTTGGGGGACCGCAAAATGCAGATGGATTTGAATGGGTAGGGCGGCAATTGCCTTGGTCAAGGTTATGGCGGTGTAGGGGAGATGCGGATCGGGTGGAAGCACATGTATTTGGCGCAGCTGGTTTTCTTCAGGGAAAAGCAAAGGATGAATATCATGCCACCTTGCAGCGTGAGTTTGCTTTGTTTGGAAACCCTCCGAAGATGGCGTTTCCTTGGCAATGGGGTGGGGTGAGGCTAGGCGCTTATCCAACCGTTCGTTTGGCGATGCTTTCTGCTTTGGTGGCCGGTTTAGGTGAATGGTGGGAATGGTTCGTTCATCCGCCTGCAACAGAAACATGGATGCAACAAATGCAGTTTCCATTGCGACCTTATTGGCAAACCCATGTGGACTTTGGAAAGCAAGCCCGAAGAAGGCAAACCGCCCATATTCCTCAAAGCCTACTTCAGCATTTATTGGTCAATGTGGCCCTTCCTTTTCAATTTGCTTACGCCCGCTGGCAAGGCCATACCGCGCTGATGCAAGACGCAGCCCAACGCGCCTTGGACGTTAAGCCCGGCAAACATTACATTACCGAGGTGTGGAAAAGTTTGGGTTGGAAAGTATCCAATGCTCAGCAGGAACAGGCCGCCATACATTTGTTTAAACAGTTTTGTACACACAAAAAATGTTTATCTTGTGCGTTAGGAAAACATATGCTCCAATCTTCTGAAATACAGGTATGAAACTACGGTTTTTCATTCAGCAGCAAGTATTTGGCGTTTGTAGCCGTTTGGCCTTTCACTTAGGCATTCCTCCCGCTACGGTAAGGGCATATTTTGTCTATGCTTCTTTTGTAGGCTTTGGCTCACCTTTAATTTTGTATCTGGTGTTAGCCTTTTGGTTAAATTTTAAGGATTTGGTGCGTCCCAGAAGAACCGGTGTGTGGGATTAGATTATGAGGGTTGATGTCCAAAAAGACCCAAACCCTTTATCTTTTTTCCTTTCTCGTTAAGTCTAAATTAAGGTTTGCATTGACAATAAGTCCATTGTTGTCCTGAAACACGTTTTTACCGTCGATTTGTCTCCCGAATTGAATCATTTGATTTAAATAACCACCTTCAATTCTGACGTTTTTGTTGAACCGATATCCAAATAAAACACCTATTCTATTTTGGTCAAAAACATTCGCTTTTACATTTTTACCAAAACCGATGAAAAGCTCATCATACAAGGCCAAATAGGGGGTTTTGTCTTTTATTTCCTTGCCAATTAGGGGTAACTGAACCCTGAGCATATACCTCATTCTATGGAGCAAGGGGTAATCGTCTTCTTGCGTAAGGCTCGCCGCGCTGTATTGCCCAACCCACCTTTGCTCTAACATAAAACGGTGTGCAAAATCTACAATGCCTTCTTTGTGAGATAGCTGGACCATTTCAAATGCCCTGTGCTCTGTGAAATTTTTTCCAAATCCATTGATTGGAATTTCCCCATAGGCAAACGTTTCTATCCAAGCATAGCCAGCCCTGAACAAAACCCTTGGGTTGAGTTGGTAGTTGAATCCTACACGTAGCAGGCTTTGTTGCCAATGGGTAATAAACTGCTCTCTGCGCCATTGGTATTCAGTATGTAAGCTGAATTTTCTTGAAAACTTAAAGGTGCCAAAGTAGTTGTACCAGCCAATGGTTTCATTGGTATTGATTCGGTTGTTCTGGCTATTGAGACTAAGGCTTGTGAAACAGGTGGAAATCAGGAAAATCAGAAGTTTTTTTTGCATGACATTTCATGTATATGCTTGTTTTAAGCAAGTGAAAAGTGGCGTTCGCATGAACACGGAAAGTTACTTATTATTCATTTTCCGATACAAAACCGCCCAAATATCGCTCCCAATACTTCCTCTATATCCATATCTCCTACAATTTCAGATAAATACCTAATCGCTGCACGGAGTTCCATGGCCATAAACTCGCCGGAAACGCTTTGGCTTAATGCCTCTAATGCTGCGCCCAATGACTCTTCCGCCCGGTCCAAAACCGCAGCATGTCTGGCTTGGGTCACCAAGGTTTCGTCTCCGTGTAGCCAGGTCTCATAATGTTGGACCAAGGTTTCTTTCAATGAATCTAATCCAGCGCCGGTGGCAGAGGAAATGGCCATCCAGCCTTCCGGAAGCGTCCAGGAACCTGGTCGGTCGGTTTGGGTGGCCAAGTGAAGCCACCATAGGTTGGTGGCTCCGGTTTGTTGTCGCCATTGTGCCGCTTGGGCCTGGACCTCATCCGGGGTTTGAAACCGTAAATCGGCCAAATGTAGTACCACCTGCGCCTTCGAAATCATGGCCAAACTTCGCTGAATGCCCATGTGTTCTATGGTGTCATCGGTGTCGCGAATGCCAGCGGTATCAATGAAGCGGAAAGATACGCTGCCCCACTGTACTACATCCTCTACCGTATCGCGGGTGGTTCCCGGAATATCTGACACCAAGGCACGTTCTTCTTTTACCAAAGCATTGAGCAAGGTACTTTTTCCTGCATTGGGTGCTCCTACGATGGCTACGGATACGCCTGATTTCAGTACTTGTCCTTTGGCATACGAGGCCGCCAATTGCTGTACTTCCCTGCGAACATGGGAAAGAAGTTCAATCAATTGGGTGCGGTTGGCAAACTCCACATCCTCCTCGGCAAAATCGAGCTCTAATTCAACTAAAGCGGTAAATTCCAGCAATTTTTCGCGCATGTTGCGGATTTGCTGACTAAATCCACCCCGCATGTGCTGCATGGCCAATTGGGCCGCTGCCCGGCTGGACGCGGAAATAAGGTCGGCTACGGCCTCGGCTTGGGCCAAATCCATCTTCCCATGTAAAAAAGCACGCTTCGTAAATTCTCCTGCGGTCGCGGGGCGCACTCCGGCGTCTGCCAATTGTTTCAATGCTCGCCTCAAAATATAGGGAGAACCATGAAAAGCCAGTTCAACGGTATCTTCTCCGGTAAATGAGTGAGGGCCCGGAAAACCGGTTACTAGGATTTCATCGATGGGTTGCCCTTGGTCCATCCACTGTCGCAAATACGCTTTTCTGGCTTGTTTTTCAAAGGAAACAGGTTTGCTAAGCAACTGATTGACCGCGTGAAATGCTCTTTTCCCACTTACCCGAATCACCCCAATGGCGCCTGCACCTTGTGGTGTGGCCAAGGCGGCAATGGTATCTTCTGCATCTGCGTATGCCCACATATAGAAAGGATAAAGCCACTGTCCGGGGTTTCCGTGCAGTGGCTGTGAAATCGTCGTTTGTAAAATTAATCCAGCACGCTGCGGCTAATCACAATACGTTGCACTTCTGAGGTGCCTTCGTAAATCTGTGTGATTTTGGCGTCGCGCATGAGTCGCTCTACATGATATTCTTTCACATAACCATACCCCCCATGAACCTGCACTGCTTCTGTAGTCACCCACATGGCGGTTTCAGAAGCATATAACTTCGCCATGGCAGAAGCTTGGTCGTAGTTCATGCCTTGATCTTTCATCCAGGCAGCTTTATAAATGAGTAGGCGTGCAGCTTCAATGCGGGTTGCCATATCAGCCAGTTTAAACGCAATGGCTTGATGCTCATGGATGGGTTTTCCAAATGCTTTGCGCTGCTTGGCGTATTCTTTGGCAAGCTCATAAGCACCTTGGGCAATTCCCAACGCTTGCGCTGCAATGCCAATCCGTCCACCACTCAACGTTTTCATGGCAAACTTGAATCCAAATCCATCTTCACCTATGCGATTTTCCTTTGGGATTTTCACGTCGGTAAATTGGAGAGAACAGGTATCCGAACCACGAATACCCATTTTGTTTTCTTTGGCGCCTTTCACAAAGCCTTCCATGCCTTCTTCTACAATAAGGCAGTTAATGCCGCGGTGTCCTTTTTCCACATCGGTTTGAGCCATAACCAGATAGTACCTGGCGTTGATGCCATTGGTAATCCAGTTTTTGGTTCCATTGAGGAGATAGTGGTCGCCCATGTCGATGGCGGTAGTGCGCTGAGATGTCGCATCTGAACCGGCCTCAGGTTCAGATAAACAAAACGCTCCGATACACTCTCCGGCCGCAAGGGGTTTCAAGTATTTTTCTTTCTGGAATTCACTTCCGTAGGCTTCTAAACCATAACAAACCAGAGAGTTATTTACGGAAACCACCACAGAAGCTGAGGCGTCAATTTTGGATAATTCTTCCATCACCAAAACATAGCTTAGGGTATCCAACCCTGCACCATTGTATTTGGGATCTACCATCATGCCTAAAAACCCGAGTTCACCGAGCTTTTTCATTTGTTCCGCCGGGAAAATCTGATGTTCGTCCCGCTCAATTACGCCGGGTAAAAGCTCTTCACGGGCAAAATCGCGGGCGGCTTTCCGGATCATTTCGTGTTCCTCGGTGATGTCGAAAAACATAGTTTCTTTGGTTTATGTGAATGTAATTTCTTTATTTCGGAGCGCTAATATACGTAATCCTCTGCACTAACATGAAATCGGATACTTTGGTTTTAGGATTAATGTCCGGAACCTCTTTGGATGGGTTGGATCTGGCATTGGTTCGGTTTTCTGAGAGTGTAAATAACTGGGAATGTGTTGCTTTTAAAACCTTGCCCTATCCGGAATCATGGCAAGCTGCCTTGTCCTCTGCTTTTTATGCCGATGCGCCTTCGTTGCTTTCTTTGCATCTTCAATATGGAAAGCAGTTGGCAGCAGCGGTGCATCATGTGCTTTTGGAATGGCCTAAGCCCGATTTAATCGCCTCCCATGGTCATACGGTTTTTCATGCGCCAGAGCGTCCATTAACTTTCGCTTTGGGTCATGGCGGCGTGTTATTTCAAGAAACGGGCATTCCGGTTGTTAGTGATTTTCGTTCGGAAGACGTAGCCACTGGTGGGCAAGGTGCGCCCTTAGTGCCGGTGGGAGACCGGTTGCTTTTTCCCGGTTTCGAAGGCTACTTAAACCTGGGTGGTTTTTCAAATTTCAGCTACCTCGATAGGCTAGGGGCCATGCGTGCCGGGGACATTTGTGCAGTGAATATTATTTTCAATCGATTGGCGGGTCAATTGGGTCTGTCTATGGATACAGGCGGACAAATCGCCGGTTCAGGGAAAATGTTGCCAGATCTCTTTCAGCAGCTCAACCAACTTCCCATCTACCAACTGCCTTTTCCTCGTGCTTTGGCCAGGGAATGGGTAGAAAATGAACTCTGGCCTTTGTTAGATACCGAAGATTCGGTGGCAGATCGGATGCATACGTACGGTTTGCATGTAGCGGCTTGCATGGCGGCGGTGCTACGGGAAAATGGGCCGGGGCGAATTTTGGTTACGGGCGGCGGTGCTTACAACGGTTGGTTGTTGGACCAATTGGGCCGTCGTTCGGGCATGGAGCTGGTGGTTCCTGCGCCTCAGTTGGTAGAGGCCAAAGAAGCCATCATTTTTGCTGCATTGGGCTATTTGCGGGCTTGCGGACAAGAGAATGTTTGGGCCTCTGTGACCGGAAATGAACGAAACCGGGTCGTGGGGGCATTGCATGGAGGAAAGCTGTCGGGTTTCGAGTAAAAATGAAAAAGCGGGAGAAAGGCCCCCGCTTTTCAATCTTTAAGTTTACTTTACTTTACTTTTTCATTAAAATGAAAACCGGACTGTCGGCGGTATTCATTTTTCCTTGCGCAATGCGGTATTGGATTTTTCCATACTTAGATAAATCGTCCGATTGAAATTCCGGAAGTATGGTAAAGACTTTTTCTTCCGCACGTTTTGTGGGGTAGGGATGACGTGGTCTTGGAAATCCGGTAGCGCCTTCACCGAAGGCTTCCTGAGCCACATAGGTAAGACCGTCTGCATATTTCGCGATAAACCCATAGGTGTACGTTTGTTCTCCTTCCGGGGTCAGTGGTAGGGTGAAATCCGGCTTGGGACTCATGAAAAATTCTTGTTCTGTATTGAAATTTAATGGACTATCTGTCACACCGCCAATTTCCAATTCTTTGTTGCCATTGACCTTGGCAGAAACGGCTTCCATCCACACCTGCGCGCCTTTACCGGCAAGAATTCTGCGGTGCATCACTTTTAAGGAAGCGTCCAGTTGGGTGATGAGAATGGCATAATGTTCTTCGCCATCGCCTAAAGCTACATTTTGCACATGGTAAAAGACTTTATTGCCTTGGGCAGCCCAGAGGGCGGGCGTATGTGCTGTACTTTTTTCCAGACTTAAAAAACTGGCGCCCACCATGCCGGATAAATCTCCTTCGATGCGAAGGAGCGCAAGTTCCTCGCCGGGTTTCGTGGAAAATGTACTGCTTCCAACCTTTGTAGCGGCACTCAGAGGAGCAGATACTAAAAATTGTCCTTTTTCGGTAAGATATAAAGATGGTGGCCCACCTAAATTTTTGATTTTAAATTCTTTGGTCACATTTAATTTGGCGTCAAATTCACGAATGATCCCGTGCATTTTCTCCTCTGGACCGGAATAATCTTTTTGTAAAGAAAAAACGTAAAATTTCCCGGCATCCCCTGCGATTACAGACAGGGTATTTTGATCAAGCGGAAGTGCATCTTTCTTTCGGGCTAAAATTTTTCCGGAAGGGTCCAAAATAATCATTTGGTTGGCGATAAGGCTACCGGACTCATAGGCTTCTAGAATCAGTCCGATTTTTCCTTTTTCATCTACATCCAAAAAGGGCCGTGCCGTCACTTGCATTCCTTTCCGTTCTTTGAGCTTTAAGCCCATGAAATTGATTTCTAGCTGCCAGCCTTGGGCTGTGAGTAAGGTGGGAACACAAAAAGAGAAAAATGCAACAAATAAGAATAAACGCTTCATGAAATTCAATTTAAGGTAGGTGGCTACAATGTACGAATGATTTGGATGTCAGGGTATCATACATTTAGGTTTGCAAAACGCCTACATGAAAAGGTTTTTCTATGGGCGCATGGTTTGCTGCCAGTAAACTAGCAGAAATGTAGCTTCTGGTTTGCGCGGGATCAATAATTTCATCTACCCACAAGCGCGACGCAGCATAATAGGGCGAGGTTTGCGCATTATATCGTTGGGTAATTTTTTCCAGTAAGGCTTGTTCCTCTTCAGGGGTAATGGCTTGTCCCTGACTTTTTAGGGTCGCGGTTTGAATCTGCAACAAAGTTTTGGCTGCCTGAGCGCCTCCCATCACGGCAATTTGTGCCGTTGGCCAAGCAAAAATGAAACGTGGGTCGTATGCTTTTCCACACATGGCATAATTGCCGGCTCCAAATGAATTACCCATGACAATGGTGATTTTGGGCACCACCGAATTGGACACGGCATTCACCATTTTGGCACCATCTTTAATGATGCCGCCATGTTCACTGCGGCTACCGACCATAAAGCCAGTCACGTCTTGTAAAAAGACCAATGGAATTTTTTTCTGGTTACAGTTCATGATAAATCGGGCCGCTTTATCAGCAGCATCGGAGTAAATAACCCCACCAAACTGCATTTCACCCTTTTTAGACTTCACCACTTTGCGTTGGTTGGCCACAATACCTACCGCCCAGCCATCAATCCGGGCATACGCACAAACAATGGATTGTCCATATCCTTCTTTATATTCCTGAAAAGAAGAATCGTCGCAAAGACAGGCCAATACGTCGCGTACATCATAGGGTTTATCCCTTTGCACCGGAAGAATGCCATAGATGTCTTTCTCCGGTCTGCCCGGGGCGACAGGTTTTACCCTATCAAAGCCTGCATTTTGTGGCGTCCCGATTTTATCCACGATATACCGAATGCGTTTTAAGCAATCTTTGTCATCGGCACATTTATAATCTGTAACGCCGGATATTTCGCAATGGGTGGTGGCGCCACCCAAAGTTTCATTGTCAATGTCTTCTCCAATGGCCGCTTTAACCAGATAAGAACCGGCTAAAAAGATGGAACCTGTTTTGTCTACAATTAGGGCTTCATCAGATAAAATGGGGAGATATGCGCCTCCGGCGACACAAGAACCCATGATGGCCGCAATTTGGGTAATGCCCATGGCCGACATGATGGAGTTGTTTCTGAAAATTCGCCCAAAATGTTCCTTATCCGGAAAAACTTCATCCTGCATGGGGAGATAAACCCCGGCAGAATCCACCAAATAAATGATGGGGATGCGGTTTTCCATAGCAATTTCTTGGGCACGCAGGTTTTTCTTGGCAGTAATCGGAAACCAAGCGCCTGCCTTTACGGAGGCATCGTTGGCCACAATCATACAAAGTCGGTCCGCTACTTTTCCAAGGCCCATGACCACGCCTCCGGATGGACAACCTCCTTCTGCTTCATACATGCCGTCCCCCGTAAAAAGGCCTAATTCATGAAAAGGAGTATCCTTGTCAATTAAAAATGCGATTCGTTCCCTGGCGGTTAATTTGCCCTGTGCTTTTTGTTTTTCTAATTTGGATTTTCCGCCACCCAAGAAAATTTTCTGGGCCTTTTGTCTCATCTCAGAAACCAGAAGCCCCATGGCATCCGCATTTTTATTAAAGGTTAAATCCATGCATTTGGCGTTTGCACAAATATAACGAAAGGCCAATAAGGCCAAGTGGTTTCTTTGGAATTTTACCAAGTGTGTAAATTATCCTTGCAATAACCAAACCTTAATCCAAACGAAAGTGTTGTATGGGCAACCGATTTAGAAATTATGGCTAACTTAGCTGCCATGAGGTACGTAGCTCCCCATGGAAGGCGTGCAGTGTTATGGTGGTTGTACACCGGAATGTGTATGACATTCATTATGGTGGCCATTGGTGGTGCCACCCGTCTGACAGATTCGGGCTTGTCCATCACCGAATGGGAAGTGGTCAAAGGAAGTCTTCCGCCACTTACGGATGCTGCTTGGGAAGAGGCTTTTGCCAAATACCAGCGTATTCCACAATATGAACACCAGAATCCCGACATGGATTTGGAAGGATTTAAGCGCATTTTTTGGTGGGAATGGATTCATAGGTTTTGGGGACGGCTCATTGGACTTGTTTTTATAATCCCTTTTATCTTTTTTGTCTGGAAGAAATACCTGCGTCCACCCTTGTATTTACCTATGGTGGTGCTTTTTCTGTTGGGCGCTTTACAAGGTTTTCTGGGCTGGTTCATGGTACAAAGTGGATTAGAAGGTTCCGATTTGACCAGCGTAAGCCATTATCGCCTTGCCATTCACCTCAGTATGGCTTTTATTACCATTTCTTATTTGTTTTGGCTCACCTTGAATATTCGGTTTGAAGATACGCCCCCTTCACACAATAAATATCCGGCTTTTCGTAACCGGGTAAAAGGATTTTTAGCTCTTTTGGCCCTTCAAATTATTTATGGCGCTTTTACCGCAGGCTTAGATGCCGGCCATGCCAGTGCACGTTGGCCCATGTGGAGTGAAGAGGGATTCATGCCTTCCGGTTTTAATGCTTTGCAGCTCTTGTGGACCGATCCATCTTGGATTCAGTTTTTCCATCGGACTTTTGCCTATGTAGTGGTGGGTTACGCGTTTTGGATGCTTTGGACGAGCCATCGATTGGTGCTTAGGCCCCAGCAAAAATCTGCCTTACGCTGGGTCGGTGGTGCTTTGGTTATTCAGTTTTTACTGGGCGTATTCACTGTGCTCGGTGCCGTTCCGCTCAGTATTGCGCTGTTGCATCAGTTTGGCGCATTGGTGCTCTTATTGTCCGCACTATTTTTACTTCACCAGTTGTCTCCCAATGCAAAAAGTGCCTATTAAGAGGACCTTTTAGGAACACGATTTTTCAAAATGTGTTGTCGTAATTAAACGTATGACGTGCAAGCCTCCATTGGTTCGCGCATGATTTTGGAAATCAGAACCATTTCTCTAAGCCATGCCTGCTGCTGTTTATCATGCGTTTTTATTGGCTGAAAGATTCCATGTTTTTTTTCGCTGGGTTTCAAGCCGCCTATCTTGCACAACGCGCTGGAAAACTTTTACCTTTACGGCATGAGAATACAAGACCTAGAAGGCCTCGAACGCATGGCCTCCCAAATTCGGAGAGATATTGTCCGCATGGTCCACGGTTGCCAATCAGGGCATCCCGGTGGTTCACTTGGTTGTACAGATTTCTTAACTGCTTTATATTTTCATATCGCAGAACACCAGCCACAACCTTTCGATATGGACGGGAAAAACCAAGATTTGTTTTTCCTTTCCAATGGTCATATTTCACCTGTTTTTTACAGTGTTTTAGCCAGAAGCGGTTATTTCGAAGTGGCAGAACTAAGCACATTCCGACGCATTCACTCTAGGTTGCAAGGCCATCCAACCACGCATGAGCATTTAGAAGGTGTACGCATCGCCTCCGGCTCGCTCGGACAAGGATTGTCTGTAGCTTCCGGCGCTGCTTTAGCCAAGCGCATGAACAAAGACCCACGTTTGGTCTACGTACTTCATGGCGATGGGGAGCTTCAAGAAGGACAAATTTGGGAAGCAGCTATGTTTGCTGCACATCATAAACTGGATAACCTTATTGCCACAGTTGACTGGAATGGCCAACAAATCGATGGCCCTGTGGATGCAGTATGTACTTTAGGCGATTTAGAAGCCAAATGGAAGGCCTTTGGCTGGGAAGTATTGGTGGCCGAAAATGGCAACCACATGGCAGAAGTGGTTTCTGTCCTGCAAACTGCTAAAGCCCGCACCGGAAAAGGAAAGCCGGTATGTATCTTACTCAAAACCCAAATGGGTTATGGCGTAGATTTTATGATGGGATCGCACGCCTGGCATGGCATTGCCCCGAACGATGCACAATTAGAAAGCGCATTGGCACAATTGGAAGAAACTTACGGAGACTATTAATGCAAACCGGACATGAAGAAATTTACATATACTGAGAAAAAGGATACCCGCTCCGGTTTTGGTGACGGATTATTGGAAGTCGCACGCAAAAATCCCAAAGTAGTGGGGCTTACGGCTGATTTAGCCGGTTCCTTGAAAATGAATGCGTTTGCAAAGGAATTCCCTGAGCGTTTTGTGCAAGTAGGTATTGCTGAAGCCAACATGATGGGCGTGGCCGCAGGCCTTACCATTGGCGGAAAAATTCCTTACACCGGAACCTTTGCCAACTTCTCCACGGGACGCGTGTACGACCAGATTCGTCAATCCATTGCATATTCGCACAAGAATGTAAAAATTTGTGCTTCTCACGCAGGCCTTACTTTGGGCGAAGATGGCGCAACCCACCAAATCTTGGAAGACATTGGCATGATGCGTATGCTTCCCGGTATGACCGTGATTGTGCCCTGCGACTACAACGAAACCAAAGCCGCCACCATAGCTATTGCGGAACACAATGGACCTGTGTATTTGCGTTTTGGTCGTCCTTCTTGGCCTGTTTTTACGGGTGCAGATGAGCCTTTTGTTATTGGGAAAGCCAAAATCATGCAGGAGGGTACAGATGTGGCCATTTTCGCTACGGGCCATATGGTTTGGAAAGCCGTTGAAGCTTTGGAAGTGTTGGCTGAAAGAGGCGTACATGCATCTTTAATTAATCTACACACCATTAAGCCATTGGATGAAGATGCCATCATTGCGCAAGCCCGTAAAACAGGTTGTGTGGTTACTTGTGAAGAACACAATCGCCTTGGAGGAATGGGAGATGCTGTGGCTCAGGTGCTTGGAAAGAATTTTCCCGTTCCGCATGAATATGTAGCGGTAAATGATACCTTTGGAGAAAGTGGAACGCCAACTGAATTAATGACCAAATATGGTCTCGACGTTCCCCAAATTGTGGCTGCAGCAGAAACTGCCATCCGCCGCAAAAAGTAAAAGGTCATGGAATACAACTCTCAGCGTGAACGCATTCGCCTCCCGGAATATGGTCGGGCCATACAAGATTTGGTCAAACAAGCCGTAGATATTCCGGATCGCACGGAACGCACAAAAGCCGCTTTCGCCCTCATTCAAATGATGGCCATTACCAATCCGGCCCTTAAAGAGTTAAAGGAAACAGAAGATATTCAGCATAAACTTTGGGATCATCTTTTTATCATTTCAGATTTCAAGCTGGATGTGGAAGCCCCTTTTCCCATGCCAGATCCTGAAGCGATTCGCCAAAAGCCCAAAACCCTCGCTTATCCTCAAAATAAAGTGAGGCTTAGGCATTATGGGATGTACATCGAACAACTCATTGACAAGGCCAAAACCATGGAAGTCAGTGAGGGTAAAGACCGGTTTGTAGAGGTCATCGCCAACCTGATGAAAAAAGCCTATTTGGTGTACAACCAAGACAATGTAAGTGATGAACAAATTCGCTCGGACCTGAGCAATATTTCAGGCCAAACCCTTTCTTTACGCGATGAGGTTCGTTTACGTAACAGTGCTGAACTCTTGGCCGGTATGAACCAATATCCTAAGGGAGGTGCAGCCGGTGGTGCCAAAAAGAAAAAGAAAAAGAAGAAAATCATGGGCAGCGGTTTCAAACCCATGTCCCAAAGACCCTAAGCTATGTCAGGAATTTTTGAAGTAGAAGGCGGATTTTCCCTCAAAGGAAGTATCGAACCGCAAGGTGCTAAAAATGAAGCCCTGCAAATCTTATGTGCAGTGCTTTTGACGTCTGAAAAAGTTACCATCACCAATGTTCCCGAAATTCATGATGTGCTCCGGCTCATTGATATTTTGAAAGATCTTGGTGTCCAAGTAGAAAGGGTAGCGCGTGGACATTTTGTTTTTCAGGCCGACCAAGTAAATCGTGAGCATTTGTATGCGGATGCTTATCGAAACAGTGCCGCTCGTCTTCGTGGTTCCATCATGCTGCTTGGCCCTATGTTGGCCAGATTTCGTGAGGGGGCTATTCCAAGACCCGGAGGAGACAAAATTGGTCGGAGACGCTTAGATACCCATTTTCTTGGACTTCAGGCCCTCGGCGCCACCACCGATGTAGATACCACCACCCACTTCTATCGGATGAAAGCAGCACAACTGAAAGGCACCTTCATCTACATGGAAGAAATTTCTGTGACCGGTACAGCCAACGTAGTGATGGCTGCCGTTTTGGCTGATGGTACCACACAAATCTATAACGCAGCTTGCGAACCCTATGTGCAGCAACTTTGTCAGATGCTGAACCGCATGGGTGCCAAAATTTCTGGAATTGGTTCCAATCTTTTAACCATTGAAGGCGTTTCTTCACTTCATGGCTGCGAGCATCGGATTCTTCCAGACATGATTGAAGTGGGCTCATTTATTGGTCTGGCCGCCATGACTCAGTCTGAAATTACCATCAAGAATGTGGGCTATGAGCATTTGGGTATGATTCCCACCATTTTCGAAAAACTAGGTATTATCTTAGTGAGAAATGGCGATGATATCATTGTGCCACAGCAAAAAGGGTATGAAATAGACACCTTTATGGACGGGTCCATCCTCACCATTTACGATGCTCCCTGGCCGGGTTTCACCCCTGACCTTATTTCTGTAGTGTTGGTAACTGCAACCCAAGCCAAAGGTTCTGTGCTCATTCATCAGAAAATGTTTGAAAGTCGCCTTTTCTTCGTGGATAAACTCATTGACATGGGTGCACAAATCATTTTATGTGACCCGCACCGTGCTACGGTGATTGGTTTGGACAGGAAATATCCATTGCGCGGCATTGAAATGAGCTCGCCGGATATCCGCGCGGGGGTGGCCTTGCTCATAGCAGCGCTTTCTGCCGAAGGTAAATCTCGCATTCACAACATTGAGCAGATCGACCGTGGGTATGAAAGAATTGATGAGCGTCTTCAAAATCTCGGTGCAAGGATTAAGCGAATTTGAAACAACATCTGCTTTGTTCCGTTAAGCCTCATTGAAAATACACTATGATGTCTAGAACGACTTTATTTTTTGGATTGCTTATCGTCGTCGCCTTGTGTGGTGGCTTTCTTTTGCGCACGGTGAATCGTGAACCCGCTGCTGGCCCGCTTGGCCAAATAAACATTGGTGATCCCGCACCCGATATTGCCCTGTCCGATCCCAATGGCAAAACCTTGAAACTTTCTGGGCTTAAAGGGCACCTTGTGCTCATTGATTTTTGGGCTTCTTGGTGTAGGCCTTGTCGCATGGAAAATCCTAATATTGTTGCTGCTTATCAGCAGTTTAAAGGAAAGAAATTCAAAAATGCCAAAAAAGGTTTCCGCATCTTTTCCGTTAGTCTTGATAAAGACAAAGACCGTTGGGTAGAAGCCATTCGTGCCGATAAATTGGAATGGCCTGAACATGTGAGCGATTTGCAAGGTTGGAATTCTTCTGCTGCCAGAACCTATGGCGTCAATTCTATTCCATACAACTTCTTGGTAAATGGAGAAGGCCTTATTGTGGCCAGAAATTTACGAGGCTCAGCTTTACAGGCCCAACTGGAAGCACTGACCAAATAAAATCTATACCTGACAAATTGTCGGATTTACCTCCCTTGGCAGTCTTTTTGTACGCCCAAGGGCAAAATTGTTTTTTATGCATACACCAGAAAATAATACTGAACCTACCGAGGATCCTGTTTCTCAGCATGTCATAGAGGATGCTACTCAAGAAACCCAAGCCAATTCCACGGATGAAGTATCCCATTGGGAAGAAAAATGGAAGGCTGCTCAAGAACAATATGTTAGGCTTTATGCCGAATTCGAAAATTTTAGAAAGCGGAATGCCAAAGAAAAACAATTACTTCAGCAAACCGCAGGGCAGGGGATGGTGATGGCTGTTTTGCCGCTGTTGGATGATTTAGAAAGAGCCCTCGCTCAACCTGAAGATCCAACCCAATATGCACAGTTCAGAACGGGCATTCAACTTATTCATCAGAAATTCATTCAAACCTTGAAAGAAAAAGGTGTGGAAGAAGTGGAGGCATTGAATCAACCTTTTGACCCAGATCGTCACGAGGCCATTACCCATATTCCAGCAACACAACCCGAGCAAGAGGGTAAAGTGTTAGATGTTATTGAAAAAGGCTACATGATGGGAGAACAAATACTCCGCTTCCCCAAAGTAGTGATAGGCCGATAAACCAAAGCCCATGGCAAAAAGAGATTATTATGAGGTCTTAGGCGTTTCAAAATCCGCTTCAGCAGACGAGTTAAAAAAGGCCTACCGTAAATTGGCCGTACAATATCACCCGGATAAAAATCCAGGAGATAAAGCGGCGGAAGAAAAATTCAAGGAAGCGGCAGAGGCTTATGAGGTTTTATCCAATCCGGATAAAAAACGTAATTATGACCAGTTCGGCCATGCCGGTCCTGCCGGACAAGGATTTGGCGGCTACGGCGGCGGCGTAAATATGGAAGATATCTTTGAAAATTTCGGAGATATTTTCGGTGGCGCCTTTGGGGGTGGTTTTGGTGGCGGTGGTCGCGGACGCGTCGTAAATAAGGGGTCCAATATCCGCATCAAAGTGCGCTTGACCCTGGAAGAAATGGCGGAAGGGGTAAATAAGAAAATCAAAGTAAACAAATACATTAGCTGCGATTCCTGCTCCGGATCAGGCGCCAAAGCAGGCTCTGGTACCAAAACTTGCGGAACATGTAATGGCACAGGTCAAGTGAGTAGGGTTTCCAATACCTTCCTTGGACAAATGCGCACCACTTCGGTTTGTCCCACCTGTAATGGCCAAGGAAACATTATCTCTGAAAAATGTGGTAAATGTAGTGGAGAAGGCATTGTTCGTGGAGAAGAAATCATTGAGGTTCGCATCCCGGCTGGTGTGGCGGATGGCATGCAACTCTCGCTCTCCGGAAAGGGAAATGCCGGTCCACGCAATGGCGTGCCTGGCGATTTACTAATCGTTATTGAAGAGGAAGAGCATCCACACTTCAAACGCGACGGCAACAACCTTTTCTACGAACTCTACATCAATTTTGCTGATGCTGCCTTAGGGAGCCAAGTAGATATTCCCACCTTGTCCGGCCGTGCCAAAATCAAAATTGATGCGGGGACGCAATCCGGAAAAATGCTTCGACTCAAAGGAAAAGGATTTCCTTCTGTTCAAGACGGTACACGAGGCGACTTACTGGTTAATGTGAACGTTTGGACGCCTCAGCAACTGTCCTCTGAGGAAAAGGCCATCTTGGAAAAATGGCGCACCAGCGACAATTTTACCCCAAGTCCCGGGAAAAAGGACCGGAGCTTTTTTGACCGTATGAGGGAATATTTCTCTTGAACCTACCATTTACTTGGCCTGTATTTTCTCGGCCTTGATTAAGCAGTTTTAAACAAAAAAGCCTCGATAATTCGAGGCTTTTCTATTAATCATGGATGGATTATTCAGTAATGTCAATGTGAACATCCCTTTTGGCGGATTTTCCAGCCACATCTCGCACCGTTACATCTAAATGATATTCTCCTACGGCTGCGTCCGGAGGAATCACCATGTCATGGTGATGAATTTCAATGTTCTTGCCCGTGAGCACATAGGTGGAATCAAAAATCCAACCTGCACCACTTTCTTTGTGCAGATAAATACGACAGTCTGCAAGTTCTTCTTCCGAACTGATTTGCATGTCGAAATGGATGTCTGTTCCACGTGCGTAAGCCTGGTGGTTGGTAGGTTCAATTAGGGTGAGCTGAGGACCATCGTCCTTTCCACAACCCAAAAGACCAGTAAAAACAATTCCTGTGGCGAATAAAAACACTGTATTTTTCATGTACTGCAACTTTATTGCAAATGTAGAACTTTTTTCTTTTGCAACAATAGTGCAAAAGAAAAAAGTTGCTTGGTTTGATAAAGTCTCAAGCATGAAAAAGGTACACCTTTGACTTTATTGATTTATTTAACATATTACCTTCCTCAAACTAGCTTCAGGCGCTGTATTTTCGGTAAAATTTATCTTCATGACCGAGGAAGTTATTCGGACGGTGTCTCTGACCCGACATTTTATTTTGGGAAAAGAGCGAATAGAGGTGCTAAAAGGCATCGACATTTCGGTCAAAAAAAATGACTATGTCGCTTTTATGGGACCTTCGGGGTCCGGAAAATCCACATTCATGAACATCATTGGATGTTTGGATGTGCCTAGTTCCGGAGAGTATTGGCTCAATGGGTCGAATGTGGCAAAACTCAATGACCATCAATTGGCCGCGGTGCGCAACAAAGAAATTGGTTTTATTTTTCAAACTTTCAACCTATTACCAAGATATACGGCGCTTGAAAACGTGGCTTTGCCCTTGGTTTACGCCGGTTTACCCAAAAAGCAACGGTTAGAGATGGCCTCTGAAGCTTTATCCCAAGTTGGATTGGCCGACCGAATGAAACACAAACCTAATGAATTGTCCGGTGGTCAACGTCAAAGGGTGGCGGTAGCGCGTGCGTTAGTGAATAACCCCACCATTTTGTTGGCGGATGAACCCACGGGAAATTTAGACAGCAAAACCTCTTACGAGATCATGGGCCTTTT